>CAKZKZ010000084.1 GCA_937124495.1 uncultured Dokdonia sp.
GCCTCAAGGAGGTCGTTGAAACAGAGGTGTGTGGAGGCGTATAGAGGAGTATATTTTGCATCATGAAGTTGTAAAACAATCCTTGAAAATTTCATTAATGACAGGACCTTTATTATTAGATACAGATCCAGATTTTGTGACAGACATAGGAGAGGAGATCATCCAATTACCTGCGTTTTTTTATCACGTAGTGTATTATATACGGGATGAGGCATTATATCGAACAGGATTCTTAACAAGTCAGAAAGGGTTGTTACAACGCCGAAGAATTGTAAAACCTGTTGTGAGAGGAGAAACATTAGAGTCAACTGAGTTATTTCAGGATTTTAAAGATGCTCAAACGTACCAAGTACGCGTTTCTTTTATAGAAGCTATTGGGAATTTAAAATTCCAGGAAGCTAAAGAACTATTTGTCGAAGACACCCCAGAAGAGCTCATATTAGATGAGATTGATGTACGATCTGAAGCTTTAGAAACGACACGAAGCCGCTTGCGTAGTAGATCACCATCTCGAACTAATTTAATAGTATAAGATACATATTTTGAAAACCATATTATTCATAAAAATTAATCCTATAGGGACGGTTAATCTTAGATTAGACGAAGAAGAGAAAGCGCTTCGGGAAGTACTAGATCTAAGTATACATCGAGAGGATTTTTCTTTTGAATCTAGAGGAGCGGTTACTACAAATGATTTACATCAGTATTTAGAGCAGATTAAACCATATATCCTCCATATATCTGGTCATGGCAGTGAAGAGGGGGTCTTATTTTTTCACGACAGTGAAGGACATAAAAAAGAAGTATCTATCGCTCAATTTTGTGACTTTCTTAAAAACTTTGATTCACATATAGACAGTGTTTTTTTAAATGCATGTTTTAGTCTTTCTGGGATAGATTCTATTAAGAATCCTAGCTTTCATATTATTGGAATGAAAGATGAAATACCTAACGATACTGCTTTAGGCTTTGCGAGAGCTTTTTATACATCACATTGTAATGGTAAACCTGTAAAAGAATCTTTTGAAACGGCTAAAGACGTTGTGAGTTTGGAAGGTTTTAATGACGAACTGATTCCAAGATATATTGAAAGCACTGAAAAACCTGTAACTCCCGTAGAAAAAGATGAGGAGGAGATTCCAGATGAAGACGTCGTAGTACAAGAAGTAATAGAAGAAGATGAAGAAGCAATTCTCCAACGAGTAACAACAGAACTTGTTTCTGAAGAAAATAGAGTGCTCTTCAAAACTAAAAAACTAAAAAATAAGCGATCCTATTATTTTATAGCTATACTATTTATTGTGATTTCATTAACGCTCATAGGTATATCTATTTTTACTGATCAAGATAAAATGTACTCTATAGTAGGCGCATTACCATTAGCATTAATAAAATGGATTAAAGATAAAGTAGATGGAATAGACAAATCACTTACATTACTTCAAATTTTAGACAATGAGATTGTCAAATTTTTAAAAGGTCTAAAAACGATTTCTACTCACGGGGCTGATGAACGTGTAGCCGAATTTAATAAGCAATTTTGGGAAATAATTAAATAATTCGTCCAATGAATAAAGAATTTGATCAAAAACTTAAAGAGTTTGAATCTCGACAAAAACGTAATAATCGTAATTTTAAATCGATTATTATTGCAGGTCTACTTGTATTTATAGGACTATATCTATATAATATTTGGACTAAAAAAGAAGACAAAGCAATACAAGAATCCATTGTAAATGAGCAAGCTAATAAAGTTCGGGGATTTGACTCTATCCAATATCAAAGAATATATAAGGACAAAGAGAAAAGAAAAGATTCTATTAAAAACACCCTAGAAGGCTTTAAGAAAGAGCTTAGCGAAATAAGAAGTGTAGCCAGAGGAAACCCTGAAGTAATACAACGTATAGACCATCTTAAGGATGAAATAAATACCATTATTTTAAAAACAACAGACACTATTATTGTACGCTATTATAAACGAATTGCAGATGGAGATGTCATCGAAAAAACGATACAACAAATTGATAACCCTTATTATAATATAGATTATAAAGACGTATATGGCGATGATGGCAGTAAATCTGTAAATACATTGTACTATGGCAAAAATGTCAAAAAACCCTATGTAGATCACTTATTTAAGGCTTTAAATGATAGTGGAGCAGGGACCATAGATTCAATGCCCTTTATAAGCGCTCCTGGCTTTGAATGGAAAAAAAATGCTATAGAAATTGGATTTGAAAAACCAACATCTACGACCAATGAGAATGCTAAATTATTTATTCGAATATATAGTTTTAAACCTAAAAGAGGTATTAAAACGAAAGTTCTAAATAAACTAGAAGCCAAGGGCTATCAGGTGAGATTATTCTCAGATTGGCTAAAAGAAAAACCTTCCTTTTTCTCTGATGAATCTACTGTACTCTATTATAATAGGGGCAATAAAGCCAAAGCTGATGTCATAGCAAAAACATTATTAAAAACAACAGGCATTGATTTTCAGACTAAAATGGGTGGTGGCTATGGAGTAACCAATGAAGAGAAGAAAGTATTATTTATCATTCACTATAATGGCTCTGACTAATAACGTTGCCTCTTTGTACGCTTTCGCGAAAGCGTATCATAAATTATTTGAAATGAACAATTTAAAAGTAATCCCAGTACTTTATGCAAGACTTTAACACCCTAGAACTTTTAGATTTATTTTATCAACGATTTGATTCTTTTCAAGTATTATGGACCATATACTGTACCGTTGTTTTTGGAATTATTGTCGCTTTAATTTCATTTCCGAAACATTTAAACTCTACATTGACAAGAGTGATACTCATTATAGGTTTTCTTGCATTTACGCAAGCAAATTTAGGAGCACTTCTAGGGGTGCAAAATGATAGAATCGATTTGTTGTCAGAACTAAAAAACAAAAATAACTGTGACCCTTTAGAAGTAATTACGCTGTCTAACTATTTCGATAAACGTAATGATGTTAGTGGAGGTTCTAATAGTGTGAAAAGCTTGATTTGTGATAAAGAATTACAGTCTAAATCTCTCATTAGTCGTTTTCATTGGTTTCTAGATGTGCTCATTGTATTATTGGTATGGATTTTACCTAAAAGTCTCATTGGTTTACAGTTATTTAAAAGTATTTCTAATCTCACCGTTAAAATTAGAGGGTCAAACTTACCTAACCCAGTCATAAGTTGGCATCAAGGAAATCGTATCTGGGTATTGGAAGAACATGTATATGTAAGAATTCAAGTGAAGGATCAATCTGATTCTTATCAATTACATATTCCAAATTCGTTTACTTTTGATCTTGCTACGATTCCTCGTCTTTTATGGGTATTACTAGCACCTTTTGAGCTTTCTATTATTGCGCCTTTAGTACACGATTTTCTGTATGAACATAAAGGAAATCTCTATATAGATGAAGGGCATCAGATTTCAAGTAAGAAAACTGATACTCCTATAAACATAAGTCGTTTGGAAACAGATCGCATTTTCTTAGAACATATGAAACAAGAAGGCGTTGGTAAGATCAAACGGTATGCAAGCTACTATGGAGTACGTTGGTTTGGAAATAAGTATTGGAAACAAAGTGCAAAGTAATTATTCTTTTATTTCGTTAAGTGCTGTTGTAAATTCATCCCAGCTCACTTGTTCATCCCCATCTTTACTGTAACCTTCAATAAGCTTACTAGCGACAAAACCGCGTATAAAACCAGAAATCTCTGCTTTTTTGAGGAGTCTTACAATTTCTTTTTTAGATAATGATCCATCTCCATCTTTATCAAAAAAGGCAAAGGCTGCCTTTGGGTCATTAAAATCTTCGGTGATTAATGTTTGTAGTTTCCCTAGAATCATATCCTTTGTAGCCATAATAAGTATCTCTTTAAAAGTTAGTTATTGAACTCATCTTGACTTTTCCTATTTCCTAAAAAATGACTTAAATCCGTTCAGATGAAGCTATTTTCTTATGCGTAGCGATACTATGCCTTTCAAAAATAGCTTCATCTGAACAAATTTTAGTTCATTTTCGGTTAAAAACAAAAAGTCAAGATGAGTTCATTAAAAATAGATAAAATAATAACAGCTTCCTACTGTAATAATGTATGAATATTTGATTTATAGGTCTGCCCTATAGGAATGATGGTGCCATGTATCACAATACGATTTCCTTCTATAGTATCAATATGACTCTTAGCAACGGCAAAAGACTTGTGTACCTGTAAAAATTCGTTTTCAGGAAGTGTTGTTAACACATCGGTGATTTTATCTCGTACAGTAATCGTACTATCTGTAGTAACTACTTTTACATAATTACCAGCTGATTCTAGAAACAGAATAGTATCTACTGTTACTTGCGTATACTTTTTATTTGAACGTAAGAAAATAGTCTCAGGTTTGGCTTGCTTTTCTGTAGTCACTGCAGGCATAGGAGTAGAGGGCGTCGTTGCCGTCGCTTTATTCACTGCTTTCAAAAAACGCTCAAAGCTAAACGGTTTTAAGAGATAATCTGAGATGTTAAGTTCATAACCTTCTAAAGCAAATTCTTGATATGCCGTTGTCACAATGACTTTGGGAGGCGTAGACAGTGTTTTTAAGAAATCAAACCCTTTCAGTTTAGGCATATTGAGATCTAAGAAGATAAGATCTACCGTATGTGTGTTGAGATATTCTAGAGCTTCTAAAGCATCATAGCAATTCTTCATTAATTGCAGGTTAGGCAATAAGTCACAGTACCTTTTGATAATTCCGTGAGCAATATGCTCGTCATCTATGATAAGATATTTGATCATTGCGTATATATGATTAATTGCACTTTATAGAGCTCTTTTGTGATGTCAAAAGATAGGGAATGTTTTTTAGGATATACCAATGCTAATCTACGTTTTAGATTTTTTAAGCCTATCCCATGTGCTTCTGTATTTTGCGTTGTATCATAGTTGTTTACTATAGAGAAGCGAATTTTCTGCTCTGTCTGTTGTATATGAATAGCCACAGAAGCTTCGGTACGTAATCGCTCAACACCATGCTTAAAGGCGTTTTCTAGTAACAAAATAAACAATAATGGCATGACTTGCGCATCTTCATCCTGAATATCTGTTGTAAATTCAATATCGATCTCTTTATGATAGCGCATTTTATGAAGTGCTACATAGTTTTTAAGATAAGCAATTTCCTCTGCAATAGATACACGATCTCGCTGTCCTTCATAAATACTATAGCGCATCATATCTGAGAGCTTTAGGATCAAGGCTTGTGC
>CAKZKZ010000085.1 GCA_937124495.1 uncultured Dokdonia sp.
TTAATATATCACCAGGTTTTACTTCAGCACCGATACGAATCATTCCATTTTCATCTAAGTCTTTTGTAGCCTCTTCAGAAACATTAGGAATATCATTAGTCAACTCTTCGTTACCTAATTTTGTATCACGTACATCTAAAGAATACTCATCAATATGGATTGATGTAAAAATATCATTACGTACTACTTTTTCAGAAATCACAATCGCATCCTCAAAGTTATACCCTTTCCAAGGCATAAAGGCTACTTTCATGTTACGTCCAAGTGCTAACTCTCCATTTTCTGTAGCATATCCTTGAGATAATACTTCGCCTTTATATACACGATCACCTTTACGCACTATAGGCTTAAGGTTGATACTTGTACTTTGATTCGTCTTACGGAATTTAATAAGGTTATATGATTTGATATCATCTTCAAAACTCACAAGACGCTCATCATCTGTGCGATCATATTTAATATCAATTCTATTTGCATCTACATACTCAACAGTTCCATCTCCTTCTGCATTTATTAATACACGTGAATCTGTAGCTACTTGTCTTTCTAGTCCTGTTCCAACAATAGGAGCCGATGCTCTTAATAAAGGTACAGCCTGACGCATCATGTTTGATCCCATCAATGCACGGTTTGCATCATCATGCTCCAAGAAAGGAATTAATGACGCTGAAATTGATGCAATTTGATTAGGAGAAACATCTGCATAATGTACTTCTGCTTTTTCCACTACTGGGAAATCGCCTTCCATACGAGCAATTACCTTATCTAATTCTATAGAACCATCATCAGACATTGGATTGTTTGCCTGCGCGATTAACATTCCTTCTTCTTCTTCGGCACTTAAATATCTTGGTTCAGTTTCTAAGTCTATTTTTCCATTTTCAACTTTACGATATGGAGTCTCAATGAATCCCATACTATTCACTTTTGCATAAACAGAAAGTGAAGAGATAAGTCCAATATTTGGTCCCTCTGGTGTTTCAATAGGACATAAACGTCCGTAGTGTGTATAGTGAACATCACGTACCTCAAATCCTGCACGCTCACGAGATAAACCTCCTGGCCCAAGTGCAGATAAACGACGCTTGTGCGTAATCTCTGCTAATGGATTGGTTTGATCCATAAACTGTGATAGTTGGTTTGTTCCAAAGAAAGAATTAATT
>CAKZKZ010000086.1 GCA_937124495.1 uncultured Dokdonia sp.
ACAGTAGAGAAAGACCATACAGTAGCAGAAGCAGGGGATCAGGCCCAAAAGTTGGGGAGAGTTGTCGGATAAAGTATATTCTTAGCAGAAAATAATAAAGATTTGGACGGATATTTAGACCTTATAAAAATGATTTTACCTGAAATTTTGGTGGAGCATTTTAACCTTGTTGATTCAAAGAAAGTTGGAGAAAAGTTGAATCTATTTTTTGAAGAAAAAAATGTAGTTCCAAAGGAGTTAGAATCTCGGCAATTAATATCTAAAGGCTTTCATAAGTCCATTACTGTTCAAGATTTTCCTCTTAAAGGAATGTTTGTGTTTTTTCATATAAAACGTAGAAGATGGACGGATAAGACAACTTCCGAGATAGTTCAAAGAGACTGGAAGTTAGTAGCAAACGGCACTCGAATGACAACTGAGTTTGCCGATTTTTTAAAAGATATTAATCAATACTAAGTCTATTGACTGCAGAACCATTGGCTCATTCTTTGGAGTTTCTGGAAAGAAGTTACAGCGTCAATACAAAGATTACCTAAGTGATTTTAAAGAATGGGATCAATTAAGTCATGCGAAGGACTGGTTGATTTTTCCTGAGAATATGGGTAAGTATCTGTCGATAGATGAAGTCGCATTATCACAAGGAGAATTATACACTGTTGTAACCAACAAAAAAGCGAAAGGCAAGGCTGGCGCAATTGTAGCGATAATTGCAGGGACAAAAGCTGATGTTGTAATTTCACACTTAATGAAAATCCCTTTAAACAAAAGAAGACAAGTGGAAGAAATAACACTTGATATGGCTCCTAACATGAAGTTGATTGCTAGAACTTGTTTTGTTAAAGCAACTCAAGTCATAGATAGGTTTCATGTTCAAAAATTAGCATCAGAAGCATTACAAGAGATAAGGATCAAATATAGATGGGAAGCAATTGACCAAGAAAATGAAGGTATATTAAAAGCTAAAAATAATAATGGAGTTTACCGTCCAAAAACCTTTGAAACTGGAGATACAAGAAAGCAATTACTTGCCAGAAGTCGCTATTTACTTTATAAAAGTGCTGAAAAATGGACAAAGACACAAAGTTTGCGAGCCAAAATATTGTTTGAAGAATATCCAGATATACAGAGAGCGTATATGCTATCACAGCAACTTCGTGAAATTTTCAATTCAAAAAAGGATAAGAATATTGCATTAACAAAATTGGCGCAATGGTATGATAAAGTTGAGAAATCTGGATTTAAGAGTTTTACAACAATTATGAATACTGTGAAACTCAATTACGATGGCATTTTGAATTACTTTATCAATAGAAGTACGAACGCTTCAGCTGAATCCTTTAACGCAAAGATTAAAGCGTTCAGATCACAATTTAGAGGAGTAAGAAATGTGCCTTTCTTTTTATTTAGTCGCTCCTTAAATTCAATTTAAACCACTGTTTTACAGGTTTTTGTGTTGATAACTATGTCTTTTTTGATGTCTGAAATTGCAAGTAAATCATTACCTTAGTAAGAAAACCTTGCAATAAATGGTCGGAAAATCAACTTCTCAACAACAACAAAACTTATTTCAACCTCTTCTCAAAGAGTTCATTAATTTGAAACATGAGTTGGCATTATTGGGTGATAAAATTGACTGGAAACACTTTGAAAATGAGTTTGCTAATTTTTACTCTAATACTGGTAAGCCATCGATGCCAATACGATTGATGGTCGGCTCATTGATGTTGAAAAGGATCTACAATTTAGGAGATGAGACTTTGTGTGAAGCTTGGATTCGAGATCCGTATATGCAATATTTTTGTGGTGTGGCTCATTTTGAACATAAATTCCCTTGCGATCCTAGTGACTTTGTTCACTTCAGAAAACGTATAGGGAAAGCAGGAGTTGAAAAGATATTTGCATATTCTGTACTTATCCACGGTAAAGCAGCGAAAGAAAAAGTGACGCTTTCAGATACAACTGTTTCAGAGAATAATACGACCTTTCCAACAGATGCTAAGTTAGCAAAGAAGATTATCGATAAATGTAATCATATTGCAGTGAAAGAAGAAGTTGAACAGCGCCAAACCTATACTAAGGTTTCTAAGCAATTTGTAAGAGATACACACAACTCATCACACCCAAAACGAAGAAAAAAGGCGAAAAAGTCAGGTCGAAAATTAAAGACAATAGCAGGGCGATTACTTAGAGAATTAGAACGAAAACTTCCAGAGTCTCGACTCAATAAATATCAAGAAGAGCTTAACTTGTATTATCAAGTGCTCGCTCAAAAACGTTCAGATAAAGACAAGATTTACAGTCTTCACAAAAAGTTCACTGCTTGTATCGCAAAAGGAAAAGCTCACAAACAATACGAGTTTGGAAATAAAGTTGGTTTAATTACCACTTATAAAAGCTTGATTATTACTTCAATTTTAGCATTTGAAGGAAACCCGCACGATAGTAAAACCATCGAACCGTTACTAAATCAGATGAAATCAAATATTGATTACACACCTCAAGAGGTAGTATATGACCGAGGCGGAAAAGGACAGAAACAAATCGGAAGTACTAAAATATCAACGCCTGACTTCAAACCTTTAAAACGAGACACAGAATATCAAAAACGAACCAAGCGAAAAAAATTTAGGAGAAGAGCGGCAATCGAGCCAGTTATTGGACATTTAAAAACAGATTTTCGAATGGCACAGAACTATCTTGGCGGACCAGACTCCCCACAAATAAATGCATTTTTAGCTGCAACAGGATGGAATCTTAAGAAAATGATGAAACAATTGAAAGAAGAAAGTGAAGTTTTGTTGTCCCAAATTTTTGACACGATTTTATCTTCAATTTTTGTAAAAATGAAAATCAGTTATTAAGGAACGACTAAATAACTTAGTTGAAAATCAATAATCACTGGCATCTCCGCAAGGATTGTGTGCTCGATCTATACCACATCGGTCAGTAGGAGGGTTAGCTTTCTTGAACTCTTCTTTCAATTGAGTGCGAAGTGAATGTAATAAACTACTTACTTGCGCCTCATTGTACGGCTTGACGTCATTGAATAAAAAACCATGTTTCTGTAACACCTCAGATAAGTCAGAATTGCTAAGACTTCGATGATCAATCGTTCTTAAAA
>CAKZKZ010000087.1 GCA_937124495.1 uncultured Dokdonia sp.
ATATACCCAAGTCGAGACAGCTTGAGCCATTCCTGCAATATTCGAAGTTAAGGGCGCATCATATTGTAAATGATAACTCGTATGGTCTCCGATAATATTAATCATCGGAACATTCCCTTTCTTAGCGTTATGGGTATTCGCAATTGCATTCCCTAAACCAGGACCCAAATGTAATAAGGTACAAGCTGGTTTACCTGCCATAAGTGCATAGCCACCTGCTGCGCCACTTAGCACCCCTTCAAATAAACACAATACACAACGCATTCCCTCCACTTCATCTAATGCAGCAACAAAGTGCATTTCAGAGGTGCCAGGATTGATAAAACATACGTCGATATTATTATTAACTAGGGTTTTGATTAAGCTTTCTGCTCCGTTCATTGGTGTATTGTTTTAGTTAGTGTGATGTTTTGTCAATCTTGTTTTACTAATGTCCAAATAGCTCCATTCTTAGTCGTCAATTTCTTCAATGTTCCTTTGTCAGAAAGTCCATTTAATAATTCTTCACTTTCGTTTCTTGGTGTTCCCGAAAGTACGGAAAACTCTTTTGCTGTGAGCGATAAGTTATGCCATGCAAGTTCTATGTTACTTCGTAAACCGTTTTCTGTAAAAGGCTTTACAATATACCCTAGAGGTTTTGTTTTTTTCACCCTGCTAATGGTTTCAGGATCAGTTTGTGAGGTGAGGTATAAGTAAGGGACATCTTCTTTATCTAATTCTACAGCGAGATCAACACCATCTTTATCTCCTTCTAGTTGTATGTCAAGTAGTATTAAGTCAGGCTTTAATTCACGAATTTGTTGAAGCGCGGTAGCATAGTTTTCACTATCGCCTATGATTTTGTACCCTTGTTTTTGTAATGCAGTTTCTATGGTGGCTGCAATAATAGGGTCGTCTTCAACAATATAAATTCTCGGCTTTTTCAAAATACTATCTCCTTGCTTTTTCATAAAACTACTTCAAAGTATGTAGTATGCGTTATTTATTTAGTGAAGGGCGGTGTTTCTTTAGTAAGTCATAATACTTTAAATCGTGTGATTTCTAAAGTTGCTAATGTCCCTTTAGGTTCTGCTCCACCATAAATAAGGGTTGCCTTTAGTTTTTTAGATAGTGCTTTTATTAGTTTTATTCCAAATGATTTTTCTTTGATCTCTGTAGTCATTCCTTTACCATTGTCAGATACTTTTAAGAGTAAGTTTTTTCCTTGTTCTTCAAAAGCTATATGTATTTTGCTTTGTGCATCTACGTCATCAAAAGCATGCTTCAATACATTTGTAATCAACTCGTTAAGAATGAGTCCTATGGGAGTTATCGTTTCGATATCTAATATCATAGGAGTGACCTCTAATGAATAGTTGATAGGTAGTTTTGTAAATTGATGACTCTCAAAAATATCTTGGGTAAGATCTTCAATATATTCTTTGGTATTGATGCCTACCAATTGATCTTTATTGTACAATTTCTGATGAATAAGTACCATCGAACGGACTCTGTTTTGTGCTTCTTTTATAGCAAGTTGTGCTTCCTTATCTTGCATGTTTTCTGATTGTAAATAGAGTAGGGAAGAAACAATTTGAAAACTGTTTTTTACACGATGGTGTGTTTCTTTAAGCAACGCGTTTTTCTCATCTATAGTTGCTTCTAATAGTACTTTTTGTTTGGCAAGGAGTTTGTTTTTTCGTTTATTTTTGTACAGGAAAAAACCAATTAAAATGGTAGAAATAGCTCCTATGATTCCTGTAATAAAGTATAATTGTTTTTCTTGACTTGCTTTCTCTGCTTCTAACTTTAGGACTTTTAATTCGGCGTCTTTAAGATCTTGTGCTTTATTAAACTCATACTTTAATTCTTGCTCTGTCTGCTTTTTAATATTTTTTTTATTAAAAATTTTATCTCTCGTAGCAATATGTTCTTTGTAATTTATTAAAGCAAGTTTATTGTTTCCTAATTCTGAAAACGCAGTGTGTAAACAATCACAAGCATTAGAAATATATTCTATTATTTGCTCTTTTTCGGCGAGTGTCTTTGAAACCTCACAATCTTTTGCTGCTTTTAAAAATTCTTTTTTTTCTAGATATAACTGACCCCTATGAAAAATGGCTTCTGATAGTCTAGCAACATTATTTGTTTCTTCATAATAAGATATGGTTTGATCTAGATATTTTTGGGCTTGCTTATAATCATTAAGGTACATATAGGCAATACCAACATTTAAGTCTGATACACTTAACATACGCATAGGAGCATTGCCTTTAACTTTTAACTCTTTTCCTTGTATGAAAGCATCTAACGCTTCTTGGTATTGCTCTTTGTTAAGTAGTAAATCCCCTTTATTTCCAATAAAAACACCAGCAGGAATGAATAAACTGTCTTTGATGGCTATCTGGAATCCTTCATTATAATACTCAAGGGCTTTATCATAATTTTCATTTTCATTATAATAATTTGCG
>CAKZKZ010000088.1 GCA_937124495.1 uncultured Dokdonia sp.
AAACCACCTAAAAGGGCGCGTTCTACACTTTTCTCCTTCTCGAAATATATACAGAAAGCTTAAAAAACGTTCCGATTTGGAGTATGTGACTTCTGATTATGAGGACGAATTTATTGCAGACTTTACATTTGACATTACAAATATTGACCAAGAAGAAGCTACTTTTGATACCATTATATGTTTTCATGTATTAGAGCATATTCCCAATGATATCAAAGCCATGGAAGAATTATACAGAGTTGCAAAACCAAATGCAAACGTATTTATACAAACACCTTTTAAAGAAGGTGCTATTTATGAGGATGATAGTATCACTACAGAAGAAGGAAGATTAAAAGCATTTGGTCAAAAAGATCATGTACGAATCTATTCTGTAGAAGGTCTTATAAATAGATTAAAAACAGCAAATTTTAATACTGAGGTAATTGCATTTGAATCTACAGAAAAACATAACCACGGTTGGTTATCTGAACAAGTAATTAAAGCAACTAAAAAAAAATAATGAAGCATCACTTCTTATACACATGAGGGTTTTCTCTCACTCCTTTTTTAAATATTTTACGCACTCCCATTCTAATTTTTGAATCTACTTGTAAGATTTTATCTATCATGTATTGTCCAGGCCTTCCTCTAAAAGAAGTCACATGAAAGTGATCTGAATCTCTTAATGGGGTTTCCGAAAAGTAATAATTGGAAATACAACAACGAGTACCGTCATAAGTAACTGGACTCACACTATGCCATGAGTTATTATGAGTTGCCATAATAGCAAGCCTATTAAACTTACTATGTATGGTAATTTGATCCTTTTCTAATCCGTCAGGCCAAATTTCTAAATTTCCACCATAGCTTTCTTCCCAATCTGGCGTTACATAATATAATAGATTCAATACTCTCCACTGATTACGATCTTTATCATGTGAATTGTCTAAATGCGGATTTAAATAATTACCCTTTGACATCATAGAAATCCCTCCGGCATATAAATTCTCGTCTGGTAATGGGCTTTTAATAGTTGCTATTTCTCCTATAAGTTGGACTATCCGTTGATCTTGAAAAGCATAAATAATTTCCTCTAAAATAGGATTATATTGATCCATTTGAGCTGCAACGTGCTTAAACTGTCGAATGCTTTTTTTCAAAACAGTTTCTTCTGTTGATGGAAAAGAGTTGTAAATAGTAGTCGCTATATCTTCAGGAAGGACATTGTCTAGATAAAAATAACCGATTCCCGAATCACTAGATCTATATTGCGCAGTAAGAGTATCTTTTTGAGATAAAATTCGATCATAAATCAAATCTGAAAGATGTGTTCTTGTAAAAACTGACATTTCAATCGTATTAAAGAGTAATAAACTATATTAGTAACTTCTTGTAAAGATAAATTATTACAACTAGTTTTAGACTATAAAAACAATGCTTTCAATTCTAATTCCGACATTTAACACGGCTATATTTGGATTAGTACAAGAAGTACATGATCAAGCTGATCAATGTGCTATCCCATATGAAATCATTGTATGTGATGATGCTTCTACAAAAGAACAACCTCAAAATAGGGATATCACACACCTTACAAACTGTACATACATCACAAACACATCTAATAAAGGAAGGACGGCCACTAGAAATAATCTTGCCCAAAAAGCAACCTATGACTGGGTGTTATTTTTGGATGCAGATGTATTCCCCGCCTCAAAAGATTTTATAAAAAACTATGTGTCCTTACTTCAGAATGAAGACACTGTTGCATGTATTTTTGGAGGAATTGCATATAAAGAAGAAGAACCAACCTCACAAGAAATCCTACGGTGGACTTATGGGAAATGTAAAGAATCTAAACCCGCTTCTGAGAGAATTAAAAACCCACATTTTATCATCTCTCAAAACCTACTCATAAAAAAAGAGTTGTTTCTAGAAATAAATACCTTTACTGAAAACCAATATGGATTGGATAATATTTTCTCCTACGAATTAAAAAGAAAACATATAAACGTAGTACATATAGATAATGAAGTGCATCATTTAGGATTAGAATCCAATAAAATTTTCTTACAAAAATCGATAGACTCCTTAAAAACAACCATCACGTACGAAGTATTAGGAATCATACCTACCGACTTACGACCGGTTCAACGTATCTATACTAAACTAAGTGCTTTTTTAAATAGTCACAAATTAATAGGATATGTAGTTGGTTTATTTGAAAAACAAATCAAAGCAAACCTAATGAGTAAAAAACCATCGATGCTTCTTTTTGATATGTATCGATTGTACCATTATATACAATTAAAATCGAATGCCTAAATTCTCTGTTGTCATATCCGTATACAATAAAGGAGACTTTATTAAAAAAACATTGCAAAGTGTGCTTGCACAATCCGTACAGGATTATGAAATCATTGTGGTCAATGATGCCTCTACAGATCATAGCGAGTCAGAAATCCAATCTATATCACAAAACAAGATTACATATCACGCTTTTCAAGAGAATAAGGGAGCGGCAGCAACACGCAATAAAGGGCTAGAACTCGCCTCTGGAGATTATATTGCATTGTTGGATGGAGATGATACTTGGGATACAAACTATCTCGCAGAAATAAATGCGCTCATCAAAAACTTCTCGGATCATCAGGTATTTGCAACGGCCATTACCATCGAAGAGCATGATGGTAAGCGCCCATCACAATACTCATTTTCAAATCCAGAGAATAAAGAACAGCTTTCTCTTGATTACTTTGAATCCAGTTATAAAAACACCCTATTAACC
>CAKZKZ010000089.1 GCA_937124495.1 uncultured Dokdonia sp.
GAAATATTTGAGCAGCTTAAACAGCATAATGTGTTAATAAAATGTTTAGCAGGTGGGCATCCGTTATTGGAGAATTGCTTACGCTTTACTATTGGTACTGAGAGTGAAAATGGATTGTTGTTGGAAGCGTTGAAGGATATTTTGTAGATACTTTTAGACTGAATGAATAAGAGAGTTCGCCTATCACTTTTGGACTGTATTTCGTAAGTAATTGAAATTTATAATGATTATTGCTGAGATATTAAAGTGCCTTGATAAGCGAACATAGCTTGAAAGTGATATCGAATTGACAAAAGCGAACGGCGAATATAGTGTTGTGTGAATCAATAACAGGGATAGTGCTATGATCTTAAAGGAATTTTCCTCTTGTTCGCACTTCCCATATATAAGGGGTTATGCTTAAAATACAAATGGAGAATAAAATTAAAAACTTACTTAAATTAGTTTTCGCAACTTTTATAATCGGCACCAGCTTTCAGGTTTTAGCCAATCAAGGAAATTTTTGTGCAGGATTTGAAGAAGGCTATAAAACAATAAAAGGAGATATGGTCATTGTACCTATCTGCCCAATAGCACCCATTACCCCAATTGGATCTACTGATTTTCGAGAGGGTATTAAAGCAGGTATGCGTGCCGCTAATCGTTAAAATTACATATAAACAAACCACTGCGCAATGGTGTAGTAACGTTGAACCTGTGTGTGGCGCGTTATATGAAGAATCTAATATTTACAGGGATAATCGATGAAAATTAAATTATTTATAATTTCACTGGCTCTTTTTAGCTTGTTTTTACAAGGTTGTGCTACGACACAGCCTAAAGTGATCAGTAATATAATAAAGCAAAGTGTTGAACCGAAAGAGTTAGGGGTGGAAATAAAAAATACTTATAACGATGATGGCAGTGTTAAAAACATTAAAAAGACCAAGAATGGAAATGAAATTGAAAGTCTATCTTTCGAATACTACCCAACAGGAAAAATAAAACTTCAGATACGTTCAATTAACGATATTGTTAATGGGGAATCAATGGCTTATTTTGAAAATGGAAAAATAGCGGAGTTAGCAACCTATAAAAACGGAGTCCGAGACGGGAAGTTTGAATATTACTTTAAGAATGGGAAGCTTAAAAAATCAGGTTACTATAGTAACGATAAGCTAGAAGGTGTTCTTAATATTTATAATGATGAAGGAAATATTACATCAAAAAAATCATACAAGGATGGTATGGAAGACTTGTCTTTAAGTTATGAATATAATAAAAATAATATTTTAGAATGGGTGCGAAAATATGATAATAACGTTCATGTATCGAGCAAGAAATTTTATGAAAATGGTAACGTGCAATATAGAGTCGAGATAGAAAATGGAGAGATACATGGCTTATGGGATGAATATTATAAGAATGGAAATATTAAGAGAAGCACGAATTATGTGAATGGTAAAGAAACAGGGTTAGAGAAGGGCTACCATAAAAATGGTGAACTCTCTTGGGAGACAACCCTGCGTAATGGCGAAGCAGAAGGGTTATATAAAGAATATTATGAAAATGGTAGGCTTAAAGTTTCACAGAATTATGAAAAAGGTAAGCCTTCAGGGTTAAAGAAAAAATACTATGATAATGGTCGTATTGAATATGAAATAACGATATTAAATGGTAAGGCGAACGGAGTCTATACAGAGTATTATGAGTCCGGAGGTATTAAATACACAAAAAATTATAAAAATGACGAGATGATTGGGGAAGGTAGAGGGTACTATAAAAATGGAAATTTACAGTGGGTTGTTACTTATAAAAATGGGGAAATATCAACAGATAAATCATATACAAAAACAGGTAAAGAAAGCGCAGATTTAGCATACAGGGATGGAAATAAGTCTGGAATAGAAAGAGAATTTTTTGAAAAAGGAAACTTAAGCTGGGAAACATGGTTCAAAGATGGAAAAATAACAAAGGTCAAACAGTATTACCGAGGCGGTAATTTAGCTAAAGAAATAGATTTTAGAGATGGTAAAGCAATTAAAGGATTTCAATATACATACGAAGGGGAGAAAACAAAGATGACAAATGCCCATTTTCATAATTTAGGTTATGAGTATTAATTTCATTTATTTCTGTGGCAAGATAATGGAAAAATTAGGACCCCTAAGCTAAGTCAAAATTCATGATCACAAAGCTAAATTAAGCCTTTTAATTTAGTTCGGTGATCATGATGCCTAAACCTCGTAAATAAAACAAATAGTAAAACAAATAGGACACCCATCCTAGTTGTTCGAATTTAGAGGACTAAAATGAGCCTTCCAAAATTAAGCGCTTATGTATTAATTTTAATTTTTTTACCTATATCGACTTCCTTCGCTGACAGACCAAGCGGAAGTCAGCTTTTGCAAGAATGCAACCAGCTACTTAAAATAGAAAATGCAGAATCATCAGATAACATTAATTTAACCGATGCTGCGAAGTGCATGGAATACACTCGGGCTGTAGCGGACACTGCCAGCTTGTATACCCACTTCAATCCAGTAGATAGCGATGTTGATATTTGCATTCCTCCCCAAGTAACTGCATTCCAGCTGGCTAGGGTCGTCAAAAGAGCGCTAGAGAATAACCCTGAAGAATTACACACCGATCGGTTTTTGTTAGTAATTTCAGCTTATATAAGCTCTTTCCCTTGCAAATAGAGGCTAAAACGTCGAAACAAATAGGACACCCATCTTAGTTGAAAACCAAAACTCATGATCTACAGTTAAATTAAGCCTTTTAATTTAGT
>CAKZKZ010000090.1 GCA_937124495.1 uncultured Dokdonia sp.
AATTTCATGAATCAGACTCCCGGCATCGTAATATCTACTATCCATGCTTATGATTTGTCTACCGCCAGCGCGACCAATACTAGTACTGTAAGCAACGCCACTCGTATTGCCTTGTACCTGAATATAGTCACCATTATACCTATTATTTACCTCAACAAAAGTGAAACCTAGATCATTTCCCCAGGCATTTGCAGCAGTTTGCCAGTAATTTTTTGTCGCATTGTTTGGCTTATTTCGTCCTCTTGCATACGAATAGTAAACGGTTCTATTTGACCAAGTTAGACCATTATAAGTCCCTCTCTCTATCGGTTCTCCAGGCAACGTAAATTGACTTCTATTAAGAATGATATCTCCATCATACAAATAGCGTTCTTCATCTATTTGGAATAAGGTAACTGGTTTACCGTTATAAACAGCTTTGAATGATTCGCCTATTGTTTCAATATGCGCAGGGAATCCAATGGTTGTTTCTACATTTAGATTCTCTTCCAGGGTGATTTCATTATCAGAATCACAACTCGTAAGAAGTACTCCAACACAAAGAATAGTGCTTAACGTTAATCCAGTAAATTTAATTTTTTTCATAAATAAAAAAGTTTGGTTAGTAATACATGATAGCTGCTTCTATAAATTGAGCAGTATATTTTTGGTTCCTTTTATAGGAAAAGTATAACACTCATGGTATCACTCCTTTCCTATGTGTACATATAAGCTATTGACATTGTTCTAAATACACATTTCAAATGTACTTTATAGGATTATTCTTACAAATAAGAGGTAGCACGTAATTTTGCACATGTTAGTACGTACTAACACGTATAATAGAAGTCAAACCAACTTATTCATGTATGCATCAGCTAGGGTTTTTGAAGACTCCCTAGCAATAATTTGTAACTAATGGTATGGTATTATATAAAAACCGTAAAAAAAAGCAAAAGCTAGAATCTTCGATTCTAGCTTTTGCTTTTTTTTGTGCTTCGCAAGAAGCACCTATATCAAATTTAAGGCTTACGACAACCCAGAAATATAGCTCCCGTACAAGTCATTAAATCGCATTCCGTTGGAAAGCTCATATTTACTCAACTTCTTAAACTCTACAAGTGCCCACAAGACAAACTCTTTCATAAAATAAGAATCATCCGTTGTGGTATCTGGAAGATGCTTATTAATCAACTCGGTGAGCGGCGTGATGCTATCTAGTTTTTGTTTATAGGCTGCATCAGAAAGATCATCTTCCAAAACAAAACCACTTTGCTCAAAGAACCAAGCCAGTACTTCTCCATACGGATCTTCATCGGTTTCTTTGACGAGTTTTTCTATTTTTGGAAAATGCATTAAAAACAGATTTTTGGTCGCATCTCCTATCAGTTCTTTTGCTACAAAAGCAGCCCCTTCTTGCTCCCCTTCATACACCAATTCTACTTTTCCAGTAATCGCTGGGATAATCCCCATCAAATCACCAAAACGTATAGATGTATTTGTTTCTCCACTGATCAACATACGACGTTCTGCCGTACTCATTAAATTTTCAAAAGCCGTAATACTCATACGTGCACTAATCCCGCTCTTCTCATCCACAAATTCACTATCGCGCGCTGCAAAACTAATTTCTTCTAATACATCACGTACCAAATCAGGTACATGCACTTTCTCTTTCTGACGTCCATCGAGACGTGCTTCCTGCTCTGTAATCGCTCTAGCCGTCGCAATATCTTCTGGATAATGCGTTAGTATTTGCGAACCAATACGATCCTTCAGTGGCGTGACAATACTTCCACGGTTAGTATAATCTTCAGGGTTTGCCGTGAAAACAAATTGCATATCTAACGGTAAACGTAGTTTGAATCCGCGAATCTGGATATCACCTTCCTGTAAAATATTAAATAAGGCTACCTGAATACGTGCCTGTAAATCCGGTAACTCATTAATCACAAAAATACTTCTATTCGCACGTGGAATCATTCCATAATGAATCACACGATCATCCGCATAACTCAGTTTTAAATTGGCTGCTTTAATAGGATCTACATCCCCAATAATATCGGCAACCGTTACATCAGGCGTCGCTAACTTCTCTGCAAACCGCTCTGAACGATGTACCCACTCAATAGGTGTCTCCTCCCCTTTTTCAGCAATCAGTTCGGTGGCATAACGAGAAATAGGTTGCAACGGGTCATCATTAATCTCCGATCCAGCCACAATCGGCATCCACTCATCAAGTAGATTGACCATCTGTCTTGCCAGACGCGTTTTTGCTTGTCCACGTAATCCTAACAAGTTGATATTATGACGTGATAAAATCGCACGCTCCAGTTCTGGAATCACGGTATACTCATACCCATGAATCCCTGTAAACGTAGGTTCTTTCTTTTGTAATTTTTCAATTAAATGCTCACGAAGTTCTTCTTTAATACTTCGCGATGCCCAGTTTGATGCTTTTAACTCACCAAGTGTTTTTATGTCTTTCATATATTCTTTTTCATTCCCGTAAAGACGGGAATCTCATCATTAATAACTTTATCATAATCATTCAGTCATCTCGACAATAGGAGAGATCACACAAGTAGCTCATTTTCGATTTCAGTTTCAACTGTGCTCACTGTGATGCGATTTCTCGTCACTCGTTCTGTCGAAATGACGTTATTTTCTCAAAATAGAGTATTGCTCTATTTTAGAGTAGTACTCTATTTTCTTCCGTCCCGCGAAGGTGGAAATCTCATCATCAAGTATTCTTATCTGCTTCAAATCCGAACTTAAAAGCTAATAGCT
>CAKZKZ010000091.1 GCA_937124495.1 uncultured Dokdonia sp.
CAATCTCAGATAATGCGATTTCAACCATTGATGTTTCAAACAATACATTACTAGAAAATTTTAATGCAGATAATTGCGAACTTACAGGTTTTGATGCAAGTGGTTTAGCAAATCTAGAATCAATAGCAATACAACAAAACGATGATATAGCCTCATTAAATACAACTGGTGCTACGAGTTTACAAACCTTAGTAATCAGAAATGGGAAGCTTACTGCTGTAGATATCAGCACCAATGTAAACTTGAAAACTATTTTCTTAGATAGTCAAGATATCACAAGCTTTGATATGACAAACAATCCATTAGTAGAGATTTTAATTGTTGGAAGCAATCCGCTAGTAACAACGATGGATTTACGAAACGGAAATACAGAAGGAATAACGCTATTCCAATCTAACGGAAATGATCTATTAACCTGTATCAATGTGGATAATCCAGCTTTCGCGAATGCAAATTTCACAAATAAAGATGATCATACGAGTTTTGGTATTAGTTCTTGTGGTGTATATGCCTATGTGCCAGACGATAATTTTGAAGCGGCATTAGGCGTATTAGGTTATGATGATATTGCAGATGATAATCAAATTCCACTTGCCAATATAAATACCCTCACTACACTAGATGTATCTGGTGAAGGGATAGTCGATCTTACGGGAATTGAAGAATTTGTAGTCTTAACCTCTTTAAATGTAAGTTCAAATGCTATTGTAAGTGTAGATTTTAGTACGAACCCATTACTAAGCACGCTTAATATAGCTGATAATCAATTGTTCGATTTTGATGTGTCTACAAATACTGCATTAACCGTGGTAGATGTGAGTCAAAATGAATTACTCTCTTTTAACATACAAAATGGAGCAAATACAAGCATTACAAGTTTTAATGCGACAACTAATCCTAATCTAGAATGTATTCTAGTTGACGATGCAGCATATAGTACAACAAACTGGACAAATATTGATATGCAAACTGCTTTTAACGAAACAGATTGTACGCTGTATACCACCATTCCTGATGCAAATTTTGAAGCAGCTTTAGATGCTTTAGGCTATGATAATATTTCTAATGATGGACAAGTACCCACCTTATCTATTTATAATATTGAAAGTTTAAATGTTGCTTCAGAAAATATAGCAGATTTAACGGGAATTGAAGATTTTATAGCGTTAACTACCTTAGACTGTAGTTTAAATGTATTGACAACTATTGATGTTTCTAACAATCTTAATCTAATAGACTTAGATGCTGACGAAAATCTATTCACAGCAATCGATATTAGTAATAATACCTTATTGCAAAATTTAGATTTAGATAATTGTATGCTTGCAAGTATAGATATGACTGCAAACACACAACTTGTTGATGTTGATTTAGAAGGGAATGATTTAATTACAATTGATCTTTCTAATAATTTACTACTAGAAGTCATAGATCTAGAATTGAATAGCTTAATAAGTCTTGATGTAGCGAACAATATCCTATTAGAAGAATTAGATATTGAAGGCAATTTTATAGCTACGCTTACATTACCAACTTCTACGAGTTTAGTTGATTTAGATGCAACAAACAATTTGCTTACTAGTATAGATGTGTCGAGTTATGTAAACCTTGATATTTTAGACTTAGATGAAAATCAATTAACTACAATTGATGTATCTCAAAATACATTGTTAACGCGATTAAGAGTAGAAGATAATGACTTAACTACATTAAACGTTCAAAATGGAAATAACATCAGTTTAACCAATTTTGATGCAACTAATAATACAAGTCTATACTGTATTTTAGTTGATGATGTAGCGTACAGTACCACTAATTGGACAGATGTTGATCTACAAGCCAGTTTTTCTGAAACCTCTTGTACAACTCTTGTTATAGCTGCAAAAATATATCTCCAAGGAGCTTATACAAATCCAAATACAGGTGAAGAAACGCTTATGCGTGACGATTTACGAGTAGCAGGTGGTCTTTATGGACCGACTTCTCCTTATGGCGATGGCGCTACAATTAGCGAATCTGTGGGCTTAGATGATGAAGGTGCAAATTCTATGGTAGACTGGGTCTGGGTAGAATTACGGAATGCTACAGATTCTAGCATAGTAATCGCAGAACAATCTGGTGTGCTACAACGTGATGGAGATATTGTTGACGTAGATGGCGTTTCGGCATTAACTTTTAATGAACCAGTTGGTAATTATTATATAGCTGTAAAACATCGTAATCATTTAGGTATTATGACGGCAACTACAATTGCATTAGATGATAACTCAACAACAGTTGATCTATCTGCAGATATCAATACTGTTACTGGAGACGCTCTTGCCCTTATCGATATGGGGAATGGCATTTTTGCCATGTATGCAGGGGATGCTACTGGAGATGGAAATGTCCTTAATACTGACATCACTAATGCCCTCTCAGCCTCTGGAGGTATCAACGTATATGCTGGTGCAGATGCAGATATGGACGGAAATATCCTAAACACCGATATCGTACTCATCATTCAACCCAATGCTGGACGTATTCAACAATTTTAAAAAAGAACCTACTTAAACTTTATTATAAATGAAACAATTTACATTATGGGTAGTTATGCTGCTAGGAGCTATAACGATCAATGCCCAAAACATCGAGCTCTCTTTTGATAATCCCCAAATCACAAATGATGGAGCTAATGACTTTTATGAAATAGATGTCATTATCACTAGTGATGTTGATTATAGCCAAGGATCAGGACAATTCTTCTTAGATTATAACACTACAGCCTTTGGAACACTCGTTAATGGTTCTGGTGCAATTAGTTTTGAGCGCCCAGAAACTTCCATTCTAGGTGGACAAACAACGGTAGATGTAGGCGGAACAATTATCCCTCTTGGAACTCATTATAATGATTTCTTTGTAAATGATGCTACAACTTCTAAAGTGTCTTTCATCTGGCAACAAAATGGAAGTGGTGGAATGATAGGTCAAAATATTCTTGCCAATACTCCTGTAGTATTAGTACATCTAAAAATGCAATTTTTAGATGGCGCATCCGCAGTATCACCAGATATTTGTTTTGACGAAACAAATCCTTTTGATGATCAATTTTTTACCGCTTGTGGTCCTTATGACCCATTAGTAGGATTTACTTTTGTTACTGCTGATTGTATCAATGAAGCTGGTAGCCAAATATTTGATTATACACCAGATTGTACTATACCAGAGCCTTTATGTGTAGGGCTACCAACGACTACATATACAGCCATGGGATGGGATAATGGAGTCCCAGATGGATCGATGAATGCCATCATTGATGCAGATTATGATACCACTATTGTAGATGCAGATATTGTCGCTTGTTCTTGTACCATTAATACAGGAACTACAGTAACAGTGACTAGTGGCAAGTATATACAAACTACTGGAGATCTTACCGTAGATGGAACGCTCGATGTATTACACCAAGGTAGTGTAGTACAAACTGATGAAAGTGCTATAACTACTAATAACGGATCTATATCTGTATCTAAAACAACACCTACTTTGGATGATCGTAACTTTGTAGCCATGAGTAGCCCTGTGACTGCAGAAACTAGAGATAGAGTTTATGGAAACTCTAGAGCTGTATTTAGTGTTATCCCAAATAATTTTATCCCATTTAATATTGACCTTGGTACATTCCCAGAATTTACTGGTGCTGAAAACTTCCTTGATGATAATAATGATTATTTCATACAAATAACGGGAAGTGCTGCCTTACCTGATGCAGGTATTGGACAATGGATATTCCCGCAACCAGAACCAAATGTTGGAGATGGTGCTTATACACTAACGTATACTCAAAATGCTTCTAACCCTGGAACGTTAAATTCAGGAACGATTTCGGTGCCTATTAATTACAACGGACCAGCTACGATTAATAATTACAATTTACTTGGAAATCCATACGCGTCGGCTATTAATGTAGAAGCTTTTATCAATGCAAATGACGCTGTTAATGAAGTATACTATTGGGATCACTTAACGAACCCTACGGCAGCATTACCAGGATTTGGAACCAGTAACTTCTCTATGAATGATATCTCTATGCGTAATGCAATGATGGGAGTTGCTGCTGTGAATGGAGGAGCAGCACCGACACAGTATATGGCATCTGGACAAGGATTTGGGATCAAAGCAGATCAAGCAGAAATGGTGAGTAACACTCCTGTAGTATTTACTAATAGTATTCGTGTTGCTGGAAACAATGATGATTTTAGAAACGCTGAGAATAATACTATAGATAAACTATGGTTAAACATAACTACCAATGCTTATGAGGAAGCTACCTCTCAAGCTGGTATTGGATTTACATCTAATGCAACAGCTGGGTATGATCCTGGATATGATAGTAAAAGATTAGGAACATTCTTGTCATTATTTACAAATCTAGATGATGAATATCTTGCTATTCAAGGAAGAGAAGCATTTGATCCAACGATAGAACTCACTTTAGGTTTTTCTACCTCTGTAGAAACAGAAGAAACATATACCATTAATATTGATCATTTAGAGGGTGTCAATATTGAGGATACTCCTGTATTTTTAATTGATAACTTAACAAATACAATGACAGATTTAAAAGAGAGTAGTTACTCTTTTATGGCTAGTAAAGGGATACAGTCAGAACGATTTACAGTAATTTTCCAAGAGCGTGATGTATTAGATACAGAAGATATACGCTTTCGCGAAAGCATAAGCTTATATCCAATCCCTGCAAAAAATCAGGTGACACTTTCTTATGTAGGACCTGAGGTTCTTGAAAAAGTAATCATTACAAATATTAATGGAAAAGTGATTAAGGTAATAGACTTAAATGGGTTTCAAACTTTAAAAGTGATTGCTATCCAAAAACTAGCTAAAGGGGTGTATTTCTTACAAATTCATTCTGATAATGATATAATTGTAAAAAAGTTTTTAGTGAGGTAAACTTAAATTTTTACAATTAGTTTGAGGGCGATAGTTCAGCAGTTTGGGAGCTGAATATCGATGTTTCTAGGAGTTCTTTATAATAAAAAAGCACTCCTTTTTTATTTTATAATCTTACTATTA
>CAKZKZ010000092.1 GCA_937124495.1 uncultured Dokdonia sp.
TGATAGAAGAGGATGCTGGGTTTTGGTATAAAGCGTCTACATTGAGTAATCGTGCCTTGGCAGGGCATTTTGCGTTGCGTAGATGATACCTACGTATTATTTATACTACAGATTACTCTTGATAATAATAGGTTGCTATAAGCCGTGTTTCACCTTGTTGCTCTCCTGAGTAGAAATAGCTTGAATACGTATGTGTAGGCAAATCATATTCATTAAAATCATACGCAAATTGTGTTTCCTCTAGTGGGCCATCTGGATCATCAATACTAGTGAGATTATTCTTGGAAAGAAATTTTAAAAAACGAAAATCTTCACTTCTTAATGAAGGAATAAGTGCTATGATGTCTATAAGATTTGTATTAGAAAAAAGTGGGCTTACCGTATCATCATAATAATATCGATAATATGATGGGTATGGATGAAAGGAAGTTACATTGTTATTAGCATATCCAGTATACCAACTATTAGAATTTAAACAATACTCATTAAAAATATCACCTTCTACTTCTGTGATCATATAACAAAACTGAAGCATAGGATTGCCTTCATCATAATAGAACTTATTATAGGTAGTGTCACTCTCTGTATGTAATAGAACACCATCTTCCATCACATCACTATTCTCATAGTATGCATTTTCTGTTGTATTGTAAAAGAAGGTTCTATCGTTTATTTGAGTAATTTTTCCATTAAGGTCATAGATCATATTTTGGAGCACCTCTATGTCATTTCCCAAAAGGTCTCTAGTCACAATTTGAGTGATTTGCAAATCCGTGTTTATTACAAAATGAGTTTCAAAATCTTCTATTGTATTCCAATATTTAGATAGATTTCCTTGCTCGTCAAAATAGGATATCCTACTAATAGTACCATCAGAAGAAAATTGATGATATTCTCTGATTATGGTGGGATCTGTCGGAGGTGTGATTTCAGTAATGGTATCTTCTTGTGGAATACTTGTTGCTTCTTCAGTTTCACAAGCATATAGCATGCATAGTAGTGTTATAAGAACATAGGGAGCTCTCTTTTTCATGAACAGTTGTATTGATTTGGGAATACCAATATCGTAAAAATTGATAGAACTCTTTATGATTTTTCGCTTTAAGCGAAATAATATTTAAGAAATCATTTCTCTTAGTTATTTGCAGGTTGTATAGAGGAAGCTAGATTTGTATCCTTTTTCTTATTAAAATAATGACGAAGTACACCTCCTTTTACATTGTTGATATCAAACTCAATAATAAAAGCATTTTCATCAATTTTATTGAGTAAGCGGTACGTTTTTCTAATATCAATACGGTTAATGACGGTATGTATAATACGGATGTCGTCTTGCTGTCCTGAACTTCCATAACCAGAAGCACCTTTATACACAGTCGCACCGACACCAATATCTAGTAAGCCTTTTTCAATTTTAGGGGCTTCTTTAGAGATAACCGTAAATCCAACAAAATCTTCAAACCCTTCTATGACCAAATCAATGACTTTGGCGGTCACAATATAGGTGAGTATAGAATACATCGCGATTTCAGTAGAAATTAAAATAGCCGTAATACCGAAGAGTATACAATTAAAAAGTAGAATACTCTTCCCAATACTAATACCAAATGTATCAAAGATAAATACGCCTAATATTTCAGAACCATCCAAGACAGATCCATTACGTATGGCAAGCCCAATACCAGCTCCTAAAAATAAACCTCCAAAAATGGAGATTAACAACTTGTCTTCTGTAATGATAGGAAAGGTCTCTAGGTTGATGGATATAGCGAGCAGTACGATAGAAATGATCGATTTTATTAGAATACCTTTTGAGATCGTGAAAACGCCCAATATGATAAAAGGGATACTCACTAATAAAAGGATGATAGAAATATCAATCTCTAACGCATTGCTCAGGAGTATGGCGATTCCTGTGACGCCACCATCTAGAAAACCATTAGGTAACAAGAATGCTTTTAAACCAATACTGGCTAATACAATCCCTATAATGATTTGAGTATATTCTTTTATAAAGCCTTTTACAATTTTCTTATTCATTATCCTGTGATTACACGTTTAGTCTTATTTGAAGTACGATGTACTATGACAAAGTTCCATCTAATTTCACATATATTTTTATTTATATGTATTATGTAAGGCATAAGTTTTTGTTATGGATAGTTGATGTAAGACTTTATGATTATAAAGTATTTTAGATGTCGTTCTTTGTTTTTTTACGCTTGAAAATAGCGAGTTATAGATGCTAACTTTATTTTTTTAAATATTTACTATAAAAAGGTGTTTTTAAAAGAAAAAGCGTCATATATTTGCACCCGCATTCAAGGAAATACCTTGATGAGGCACTCAGGAGA
>CAKZKZ010000093.1 GCA_937124495.1 uncultured Dokdonia sp.
TAATAGACTATTAAATCAATCGATTATCTTGTAATTGCTTTCTAAATTCTATGGGAGAAACACCACAATGTTTTTTAAAAACACGACTAAAATACAATGGATCATTATACCCTATTTGATAGGCAATGTCTTTGATAGAAAGATTGGTAAGGAATAATTTATTTTTTGCACTTGCAATCCTTTTTAATTGTAAAAGTGTAATAAAAGGGTATTGAAAATACTTTTTACACAATCTATTAAATGTTGTTTGAGAAATTTCCAATTGTTGGATATAAAACTCTGGTGATGATTGCGAAGTATAATAAGTATCTAGTAAAACTTCTATTTGATGATAGCGTGTATCTTTATATATATGCTGTTCTTCTTGTTGTTTCTCTTTTTTAATTCTAACAGCCTGTATTAAAAACATTTTTAAATGGCTCGCTATCATATCAAGTTGTCCAACACGTTTATGTTGTAATTCTTTCTGTATTGAAACAGATGATTCTTTTAAATCGTAAAACTCATTATCAGAGCACATTAAACTAGCGTCGTTAAAAAAGTTATTGAACAATAAGCCTTGACACCCTACATCTTTTGCATGGATATCTACACAAAAAAAATCGGGGTGAAATTGAATTAATTCTCCTTCAAATTTTCCTTGTAAACGAATCGTTTGGTATGGGTAATAAAAAAAAATGCTATGTTGGTTTAGCACAACTTCCCTCCCATCTAATAAGATACTTCCTTGTGCTTTGGTAAAGAAAAATATGCCATAAAAGTTTGCTCTATCAAATAGGGATGACATACTATACTGTGATATAGGCATCACAGCCAGTACTTTTTCCTTTTTTTTATTTAGTAATATACGTTCCATCCCTAGATACGAAGCTACTTATTATTATATAAATTCTAGATATCGTTTACTATGATTTCTTACGCTTTCGCGAAAGCGTATAAAACTCATTACCTCCAATAGTTATTTGCTGCAGAAATCGTCTGAAAATTTAAGGCAATAACCTGTGAAGCAGCGGTAAGTCCAGAAGCATCATTAGCATAATCGGGGCGTAATTTTTGAAGCACATCCATATCTGGCTGTGTTGACTTCACTCCCATTCTAGAGAGTTTAATAGCCAGTTCAAATCCTTGTTGTGGTGTCTTTGTTTGTAAGCTTTCTAGCCATATTGTAGCGTCCATATGATGTATCTATTAATGATAACTCAAAAATACATAGACTTATAGATTAGTCATAAGGAGTAAAAAATCAATATATGGACAAAATAATCATCCATGCATTTTTAAAATAAGAAAAAGGCATTCATGATCGTGTGTGATATCATGAATGCCTTTGACGTAAAAATGACTAAATCTGCTGGCTATTTATCCAACTTAGCTAATCTCTTTTTAGCGGTATTAGCTAATGTACTATTTGGATCAAGCATTATAATCTTTTTATAGCTTTCTTTTGCCTTCTCTAGCTGCTTTACTTGTTCTTGCGCACTCGCAAGGCTATACCATGCCCCTGACGACTCAGGATATCCTTTTGTGATAAGTTGCATTATATATAAGCCTGCTTCTGTATTTCCTTGTGAGAATAAACGATATCCTGCTTCTCCAAACTCTTTCTCAAAATCTGCATATTTATAAACCGGATTTTTGATTATTTCTAAAGCATCCTTTTCTAATTGCTCCATTTTTCCTTCTGCAAACAATTGTGTAAGATGCTCCATTGGATTTAAAATAAAGCCCGTATCTGTATAATTCATTGCTGCATCTAAAACAGGATCTTGATTACTAACATAGTCATTAAAAGTCATCGTGACTGCAATATGAGGGATGGTCCAATCTTTATTCTCCCACGCTGGCATATCTTGCCACCATGCATACGATACATAAGCATTGATCCTTGAGTTAGGAAGTGTAACACGTCGCGCATCACCATAAAAATTCTTATTCTCTGCGGTAGGTTCACCTAAGATAATAGCCTCGGTATAATTTTCAATTTCATTGGTTAAATTTTGACAAGCAGAAAAGGTATTACGCCCTATGATATAAAAGAAGGTCCCACGTTTATTGATTTCTGGACGTGCCATAATGCCTTTAATTAATGGTTTATTATTATAGTTATTACCTCCTCCATTTAATCTCACATCATACACTAACTTCTGAATATCATTATTATCAATAAATGCAAACATGCGTTTGTAAAAATCTTTTAGTGTTTCTTTCTCATCATTAAATACAGAGCTTTGGCGTACATACAGTGTTTTTGACGCTTCTAAATATTCAAAGAAGTAAAGCTTCTCATTTACATCTTTTATGAATAATGGCGTTGTATCTTGTTGGCGTACACTTACCCAAGTTTCGTTAGGAATTGTAAACCCATAATCTCTAGAGAGTTCTTTTAAAGGCACTGATGAAAATGTATGTTCAAATATCTTCCCTCCTTTTTCTAATGTTAGCGTTACATCTGTAGAAAATTCAGGAATCACGCCTTGTGCATGCAAAATTGCTGGCACTGTTAAAAATCGGAGTCCGTAGGCTTTAAAATAACTATCATTTTCTACAGGAACCACAGGGCGTACTGCTTTTAAAGCTTCTTCTACTGGCATGCCTCCCACTTTAAGAAGTTTGGCGCCTAAGGCATTTTCATTTCCTTTTTGTACCCCTTCTATAAAAATACCATCTTCAAAATGGTATAGATTTACCGCGAGTACTGCATCGTGTGCCAGTGTACTATAAGGGATTTGTGTGTGGCCATATTCAAAAAGAGATACCATACGTGTGAGTCCCACTTTGATCTCGTGAGGTGCTAAGTTAGGTATTTGTGCGTGTAGCTTTTCTACTTCTGCATCCCATGTCCTTTGTTCAATTTTTTTAAATAAAAATGGATACTCATTGTGTACCGTGTTTTGCAGATGCTTTAAATCTGCTTGCCATTGATCGGTTGTCAAGGTTTCTTGTCCTAAGACACTCCCAAAACTGATAAGAAAAAGGATGGGTAGTACTACAAGTTTGAATGTGATTGATTTAATAATGTATTTTGATTGATTGATATTTAATGAGAGTACAAAAAACCTACTTTGTTACATTATTTTCAATAAGTATTAGTTGAATTGTCATAATCACTATTTGCATTGTTTTGTATGTTCCTATTTCATCCATTTCCGGACTTCAACTATATACTTTGACAAGTATCATGTACTTAGCACAATATCTTACTAGTAGGAGTCGCTGTTATGCTCTTTCTAAATTCGCTTTCGCGAAATCGAATTTGTGAGATTCACGACCATCGGGAGAGTGAAGCGGTAAAG
>CAKZKZ010000094.1 GCA_937124495.1 uncultured Dokdonia sp.
ATTCATTACTCGCGAGATTGATGAATAACTCATCATCGGCGAGTTCTTCATTCAAATGATTGGTAAGCGTATTTCCCCAATACTTGTATAGGTTTTCAGCTTTTCCAACTTTCAATTTAGTCCCCATTTCGAGTCGATAAGCTTGCATTAAATCAAGAGGCTTTAAAATACCATACATTCCAGAAAGAATACGTAAAGTATCTTGTAATCTGTCTAGTTTTTCTTCAGGTAAGGTATACGCATCAAGTCCTGTATACACATCGCCATCAAAAGTGTAAACGGCTGGTCTTGCATTTCCTGAAGTAAAAGGTGTTTTAAAATCTAGGGTGCGCTGCTTGTTGAGTTCTGCTAGCTTATCACTGATGTGCATCAGCTCTCCAATGGCTTTTTTTGACTTTCGCGAAAGCGTACTATTTAACCTATTAGCTTGCTCCAAAAATGCAGGTTGCGTTGCACGTGTTGTTGGAAGTTCTGATTCAAGATTTAATGATTTTGCTGGAGAAACAACGATTTTCATAGTCTAATTTTTCTTTACATCAAAAATAAGAAATCTCTACCTGAAAAGGAATGTTGAGATATAGATTGTGCGTACGTTGATATAGAGGGAAGTTATGAGTTATGAGTTATGAGTTGAGATGTTGAGATGTTGAGATGTTGAGATGTTGAGATGTTGAGATGTTGAGATGTTGAGATGTTGAGATGTTGAGATGTTTTAAAAAGGATATATAAGGTACGAAGAATAAGATTTCCTCTTTCTTAGGAGGGAGACTCAAAAAAAGCGCTTTCCAACTGGAAGGCGCTTTCTATTTTTAAGTCTTAGAAAAGTCTATGCTCTCTTCTCTATATTCTATACTCTTTTTATAAAATCACTGCTGATGTGTAGCATATGATCTCCACTTTTCAATACAAGCAGTCATGTCTTCAGGAACAGGTGCTTCAAAACGCATGAGTTTTCCTGTGGTAGGATGTATAAAACCTAAGGTTTTGGCATGTAGCGCTTGGCGAGGCAAAACTTTAAGACTATTATCTACAAACTGTTTATATTTTGTAAATGTCGTTCCTTTTAGAATAGCATCACCACCATAACGCGCATCATTAAATAGCGTATGTCCAATATATTTCATGTGGACCCTAATCTGGTGTGTACGTCCCGTTTCTAACTTACAAGAAACAAGCGTTACATATCCTAAACGTTCTATAACTTTATAATGTGTAATAGCAGGTTTTCCTAGATGTTCATCATCATCTTTATACACCGTGTTCTGTAATCTGTTTTTAGGGTGGCGGCCTATATTTCCTTCAATAGTGCCTTCCTCATCAGCTACATTTCCCCATACCAAAGCCACATACTCACGTTCTGTCGTTTTATTAAAAAACTGCTTAGAGAGATGTGCCATCGCATGTTCTGTTTTGGCAACCACCAAGAGGCCACTAGTGTCCTTATCAATACGATGTACAAGCCCAGGGCGATCACTACTATTATTCGGTAAGTTTTCAAAATGAAAAATCAACGCATTAATCAGAGTGCCCGAGTAATTCCCATGTCCTGGATGTACCACCATTCCAGCTTCCTTATTCACCACAAGAAGATCATCATCTTCATATACAATCTCTATGGGAAGATCTTGCGGCGTTAATAAGTTCTCATACGGAGGATGTTCAAACAGCACACGTATCGCATCACCACCTTTCACTTTGTAGTTTTGCTTGACAACCTTTCCGTTGACCTCTATACTGCCATTTTTTGCTGCTTTTTGGATTTTATTACGGGTAGCATTTTCAATAAAATTCATTAAAAATTTATCGATGCGTAAGGGTTCTTGCCCTTCGCTAGCCTTAAAACTGTAATGCTCGTACAGCTCATCATCTTGTGGTTCAGGTCCTATCGGACTAGTTTCCTCCATCGGTATCATTATTTTGAGAATCAGCATCACCTCCTAATGCATCTCTATAGTTTCCTTTTCCATTCCCTAATACAAGGTCAATAGTCGCGGTTTTTTGGAGTTGATCTCCAGGCTGAACCCGTTTTCCTTTATGGTACATTTCGCGTAGCTCATCTTCACCTATATAATCGATATAAGTGATCTTGCCTATCTTGAATCCAAGGGCATTAAGTGTAGGTTCTGCCTGTCTTCTTGTCTTGCTTATCACATTAGGAATCGTAATCTTACGATATCCTGACGGATTTAATACCAGATAAATCTGCCTGTTTTGTTTGACAAATTTATTAGCAGCAGGACTCTGATCTATGACAGAATATTTTGGATAGTCAGGATTGAAATTAGCACTATCCATAATATAATAGCGTAAATCTGCATTGCTTAATTCTTGCTCCACAACATTGAGTGTCATTCCTTTGAGGTCAGGTACTGCAATGCGTTCGTCATGATTTGTGGTACTTGATAACCACCATTTTACAATAAAGATAAAAGCAATAAGAATCAGTAATGCAAGACCCAATTGTTTTACAAATGTCTTACTGAATAGAAAGCGAAATATATTCATAGAATCGTTAGGTTAGTCTGGCAAAGATATAAAATTGACCGCCTTTTGGTAGCCTACTTCGTATCTAGTATTTTGGATATTCATAAATACAACGTAAATAACTGATTTTTCTTTTAAGACGTCTCTATAATTATATTATTTTTAGGTTATAATTCTAGATACATTACAAATAGCAATACCCCTTCTTTTATGTTAAAAAATATCGCCGTCCTCATGGGAGGTTATAGCAGTGAATATGAGATTTCTATTCAAAGCGGAACAACTGTCTTAAACTCGTTAGACCCCGAAAAATATACTGGATATGCTATACACATCTTAAAAGATAAGTGGGTGTGTATGTATGAAGGAGAAGAATTTTATATGGATATGGGCGAATTTAGAGTCCTGCTTCCTTTTGGGAATGTCTATTTTGATGCCTGCTATAATACCATTCATGGCACACCTGGCGAAGATGGAGAGATTCAAGCCTATCTAAAAGTGATCGGTATTCCGCAAACCAGTTGTGATTTTTATGAAAGTGCGCTCACGTTTAATAAAAGAGATACGCTGAGTGTCTTACGTCCGTATGGGGTTGATATGGCACAATCTGTTTATGTAAATAAAGGAGATGTGGTAGATGACGCTTTCGCGAAAGCTATAAAAGAACGCATCCAATTTCCTTGTTTCGTAAAACCTAACCGAGCAGGATCTAGCTTTGGGATCAGTAAAATATATTCAGAAAAAGAACTAGCACCCGCATTAGAAAAAGCCTTTGCTGAAGATAATGAAGTCCTTATCGAATCTTTTTT
>CAKZKZ010000095.1 GCA_937124495.1 uncultured Dokdonia sp.
CATCAAACAAAGGAGGTGACTTTTTAAAACCTCTTACTAGATGAGTAACATCACCATTATCGTCAATAGACAATAAATTATCATCATAGCTGTACCCTGAAGCTTTATATGTATTCAAGTAGTACTGGCCTCTTGATATTTCTCGAAGGTATTCTGAACTAGAAGGGTCATATTTTTCATATACAATATGAGGTAGTTTTGAAATCACACTATCAATTGGGACATGAGTGGAGAAAGTCCCCTGACCTTCCGAATTTTCAAGCGAGGCTGCTCGTGAAGCTAGGTGAGAATTTGAGACAGGGTAAGTCACTCCATCAATTAAGTTTAGAAGTCTCACCATTCCAGAAGAATTAGTAGATACAAAATACTCATTCTTAAGCTGCTTGATTGTTTTTGCTGTATAAAACTTTTTCTTTACGTCATTTTCCATCCTTATACCTATAATTTTGTTAATTATTAAATTTACAGGCTACACAAGAATGAGCGTAAAACATTTTCAACACAAAATAGAGACACACTAGTAGAAAAAATACACACGACTAGGCACACTATTATTGAGAATAATATTTTAATAAATCACTGAAAGGTTTGTCTTACTAAGGGAAGGGAGAAATGCACACTATGCACACTACTTATATTTTTACTTTAAAAATATAATAACTCTATTTTCACTCCTACTAGTTTCTAATTATTCAATCATTAATTTTACACAGACAACCTGCGTAACCAGACCATCAATAGTAAAACTAATAATTATTTTTGCAAGCATTTTCTAAGAAACCATCAAAGAATAATAATTCCTTATTATTAACCAGCACTCTTTAATTTCTTAATTCGATATACGCTAGCAACTCCAATCTCAAGCAAACCTGCAACGGTAGGAGCATTATGGCCTTGACCTAAAAGTTCCATAACCTTATCTGATTGATCCATAGCAGTAGGCTTTCGACCTTTATATTTCCCTTCAGACTTTGCCTTAGCTATCCCCTCTCTTTGACGTTCTAGCATTAACTCTCTTTCAAACTCAGCAATTGAACCCAACATATTAAGCATCAATTTACCTGTTGGTGTTGCTGTATCAATATTAATTGCAAGAATTTTAAGATTAACACCTTTCTCATTTAATCGAGCCACGATGTCATTTAGGTCTTTTACTGATCTAGCAAGTCGATCTAACTTTGTCACAATTAAGGTATCGCCATTTCTAACGAACGTCATTGCTTCGTCTAACTTTGGTCTTTTGCCTACAGAAGATACTTGCTCTCGAAATACTTCAGAACAACCAGCATCTTCTAGTTCTTTAATTTGTGATTCAAACCCAGCAACCTGTTCGATAGTTGAAGTTCGTGCGTACCCTATAAACATATACCACCTTATTATCAATAGAGCCTAAGATTATGAGATAATATTTTATCAAAATACTAACACAATGTATATGATAGCGAATTAGGCATTATCGATAACTATCACACGGGCAAGGTCTATTGATAGGTAAAGACAAGATTTAAACCTTCCCTCTATACCAACTTGAAATAAAAGTGATAGATATCTTTGGCGAGGCAGTGCATTCATGTGATCAATATTATAAATAAGTAGCAACATTCTTATATTTTTGATTTAGACAGAAGATATAATGAGATCCTCGTTATTATTGCGCATGATTAAGCTGCTAGCTTTATAAGGAAAGTATGTCTCATCAAATTTATTACGGTTCAATCGTGGAAGACTTAATACTTCTTGAGCAAGTTGCTCATGGTAGTCGAGCAATGGTTGAGTATTATCAGTCTTTCTTAGACACTTCAAAAGAATGCGATCTCAGTATTTCTGAATTTGAAGCTGAACTTATTGACCATGAAGACTTTTTGCAAGCATCAGTCAGTGATTATTTGATTAAGTGTGCGACTCGAACTCGAATCATTCAAGACACAAATAAGTTTAAAACAGAAGATCCAGAATACTGTCCTGATAAAGAATCTTTTGAGCGGCATTCGGGAGTTGCAAAGTGCCTAAACGGTAAAATAAAGCTTTCTATCCGAGAATGCTGTAACAAGATTATTCATGCAAAAGATGTCAATCTCACATTTCTTAAACTTGAAAGCGGCATAGGTCAATATTGGAATGGAGTTTGTGCGTTAAAGGGGGATATGCAAGGGAAACCTTGGCATATCGAAATAGATGTTAAAAAATGGGTTTTGGCGATGAAGCATTATTATGCTGTAATCGTTGAGCTGTAAAGCTATCAAGGCATAATACCAAAGAGCCAGATATGGATTTTATTGAAAAGTACAACGAAAAAGAAATGGCGCGTGTCGAGGCTGGTTCAGTTAATGGGATTCATTTCACGCGTTATATAGAAAATGTCAAACAACTAAAAAAAGAGAAGAATCATGTTGAGGCCATTTCGCTTCTCCACAAACTTGTAGATGCAACAGAAAAGGAGTCTTCAGTTAGTGGCTGTGGCGTAGCTCCTTGGTACTATGAACAGCTAGCCATTATTTATCGTAAAGAAAAGCTCATCACTAAAGAGATCGAAATACTTGAACGCCATGAGCAGCAAAATAAAGCTTTTAGAGCTAAACCTTCGAAAATTCAATCTCGACTAGTAAAAGCAAGAGAGATTTATGCCAAGCAAACATGACAAAGCCTACAAAACTATACGGACTGCACCAGCAGATGCATACATATGATGGAATTCGTACCAAATATTTCCAAAGTAGAGATCATTGATTTTCGACCACATATGATTGAGTGTGGATTTGATTACTATATGCTTGCTGAAAAGTCGTCCCATCAACGAATAGAAATTCAATGTGTCATGTCTGCTTTGGCTATTGAAGTTATCTTAAAAAGTTTTAATGCTCAAGTTGTCGGAAATCTTGGTCAGATAAATGAGACTTATAAATTTGATCGTAGCTCGCTGCCTAAGAAAGCAGATCCTCATGATTTAGTTACATTGACTGAAGCTTTAACCCCATCAGTTTGTACATATCTCTTTGATAAAAGTGATTTAAAGGTGATTGAAAAAAACCGCTCTATATTCAAAAGCAGCAGGTATGTTTATGAACAAACAGCTAATACAATTCACTTTGATGATATTATAAAATTAGCTGCGAAGACGCTGTGTAAAGTAATTTACTTGTATAAAAAACGTGGATGTAAAGATCCATTTATCCTTCATGCCAAAGTTAATGAACTTTACTTTGGAAGTGTGCAGCAGTTTATCTTGCCATAACAAGCCAAAATGAAAACGCTATAAGGTGTTAGAGTGAAACGGAAGCAGGTTTATATGATT
>CAKZKZ010000096.1 GCA_937124495.1 uncultured Dokdonia sp.
CAATAGCAATAATATTTCCATTATTATTTAAATCTATAGAAAAACCTGATTCATCTCCAGTAGCTTCTCCATTAATATCATCACCCATTTGAATCCAGACACCTCCTATATTTTCAAAAACACGCACATGCCCAGAATCTTCTCCATTAGTATCATTTAAATAACCGCTTATTGCCAAGATATTTCCATCATTACTTATACTTACAGATCTCCCAAAATTATCATTTGCTACTTCTCCATCAATATTATCTCCTATTTGATTCCATTGTCCTAAAACAAAGAATGGGGAAAGTAAAAACAATATGATTATGGTAATTTTCTTTTTCATGTATTAAATTTTATAGTTGATTAGCACGGAAATTTAAAAAAGTATCGTACCGAAAAATACGATTCTTTTTTGAAAACCACCCGTACCAGCTTAAGAGTTGGGTATTATGACTTCCCATTCAAATAGTCAACACTCATCTGACAGCAGAGTGACACGGAAATTTAAAAAGGAATCGTACTAAAAAATACGATTCCTTTTTAAAAACCACCCGTACCAAGATATGGTTTAGATTTTATGATTTCAAATAATCAACACTCATCTGACTAAGTGCTTTGACTCCCAATTGGAAGCCGGATTCGTCGATGAAGAAGTCTGGAGTGTGATGTGGGAATGCTTCTGAATTCCCTGGTGTCATTCCTCCTAAGAAGAAATAGAAACCTGGTACTTTTTCTTGAAAGAACGAAAAATCCTCCCCGCCTGTAGTGGCTTTGGTTAAATTGATGTTCTCAGCGCCACCCACTTTACGAAGGGTAGGAAGCATCTGATCTGTCAGTGCAAGATCATTAAAGGTCACAACAGTCATATTTTGCCACTCGATGGTAGCTTCCCCGCCATACGCTTTGGCAATATCGCGTGCCATCTCATCCATACGCTTAATGATTTTAGTACGCATATCAGGATCAAGTGTACGTACCGTACCAATCATCTCTGCACTTTCAGGAATGATATTAAAACGTAATCCAGAAGATATTTTTCCAATGGTAATTACCGCAGCTTCATCAGTGAGTCGACTTTCTCTCGAGATAATACTCTGGAAGCCATCAATGATTTTTGATGAAATATAAATAGGATCAACTCCAGACCACGGCTGACTTCCATGTGTTTGTTTTCCTTTTACATTAACGACAAAACGCTCTGTCGCTGCCATGGTTCCTCCAGGCTTATAACGTATCGTATTGACTGGCGTACCACTATTGATATGCAATCCGAAGATGGCATCTACTTTAGGGTTTTCAAGTACCCCTTCTTTTACCATGAGTTTAGCACCGCCTTCTTCTCCCGGTGGGGGGCCTTCTTCAGAGGGTTGGAAAATGAATTTGACTGTTCCGTTGATTTTATCTTTGTTTTTTGCCAATACTTCAGCAACGCCCATTAAGATCGCGGTATGTGTATCGTGACCACAGGCATGCATCACACCTGTTTCTGCACCTAAGAAGGTGGTTTTTACTTCCGATTTAAATGCCAGATCATTACGTTCTGTCACAGGAAGTGCATCAATATCAGCACGAAGTGCAATGACTTTCCCAGGCTTGTTTCCTTTTAGAAGACCGACGACACCTGTATGAGCAACACCCGTTTGTACTTCGATGCCTAACGAACGTAAATGCGAAGCTATCTTCTCAGCCGTTTTGAATTCGCGATTTCCAAGCTCTGGATTCTCGTGAAAATCACGACGCCATTCAATGACTTTGTCTTTTACGGCATCAATGTCTTTATCAAAGCTTGTTTGAGCAAATGTGGTTCCTACAAAGAGTAGGAGTAGTGGTAGTATGTGTTTTTTCATAGTTCTAATTTTCATTCCCGTACTTCGACTATCGCTCAGGATAGACTCCGACGGGAATCTCATTAAATATTATCGAGAATCTTGTTGAGTGTTATTATTTATCTTAAAAAGCAATCAGTCGAAATCCTTCTCCTTGTGACTGTATCAAAATCGTCATAGCAGAAAGTGCGGTTTGTGTGAGTGGTAAACGTCGGTCTTCAGTGATATTACGAGCACCAGCCGTTTGTCCGCATAAAATGATGTCAACACCCACTTTATCAATTGCTTCGAGTAATTCGATATTTGGGTTATCAACGCCAAATTTCTCTTTATAGGCTTCATTGTTCAATAAACCGTAGGATGCTTGCCCGTGCATGGCCATACGAACGTGTAGGTTTTTTGCAGGTACACCTGCTTTCTCATGCATGTTTAAAAAACGTGCAATGGTTTCGATATACGGATTGCGTTTGGCTTTATCTTCGGGTGCTTTGGAGACATCAAACACGGCTTTAAAGACTACATCTGTATCGGTTTTAAAATCAGGATTCGGTACTTCATACGTTTTTCCAAATTTAGCAATGACGTTTCCGTGTTGAGCAACAGGTTGTTGTGCGTATGCTTTCGCGAAAGCGAATACACAAAAAATAAAAGTGAGTTTTTTCATAAGGTATTTCTTCCCTGTGAAGATACTTTATAATTTATTGAAATTGAAATCGAAGTTTTGAGTTTTGCCCTTTTGTAATTTGATTTCACCGAAAGGCAGAAAAGAAATAGTACAGAAAGCCTGATTTCAAAATAGAGTAGTATTCTAATTCAAGTAAAAAATAGAGTACTACTCTATTTGTAAAATAGGTTTTAACACATTTTCCGCTTTCGCGAAAACCACTCAACATCCAAGAACTTCCTACTTCCAACTCTTAACTTCAAACGTTCTTTTTTCTCTGTTCTCTTCTCTTTTATCTTTTTAAATAATTTGTTGAAAAATCAATATAAAAACGAGTGTGATTGGTTTTAAAACTGGGCTTCATATCGTACTTTGGCAGATAGCTATGGATTCTAAACTAGAAGTATATATTGAGGGCTTAAATGAAGCTCAACGTGCACCCACTTTACACAAAGATGGGGCACTTATTGTGATTGCAGGAGCAGGTTCTGGAAAGACCCGTGTGCTTACTATGCGTATTGCGTACCTGATGAGTGAAGGGGTTGATTCCTTTAATATCTTATCACTAACCTTTACGAATAAGGCAGCACGTGAGATGAAAAAACGTATTGCTGGCATTGTTGGTAATAGTGAAGCCAAAAATCTTTGGATGGGAACTTTTCATTCTATTTTTGCTAAAATATTGAGGCTGGAAGCTGATAAGTTAGGCTATCCATCAAATTTTACAATATATGATACACAAGATTCTCAACGTTTAATTTCTTCCATAATTAAGGAAAAAGGTTTGGATAAAGATGTGTATAAGTACAAACAAGTTCTGAGTAGAATATCATCATATAAAAATAGTTTGATTACCGTTAAAGCTTACTACCAAAATGCTGAATTGCAAGAGGCAGATGCTATGGCAAAACGGCCTAGAGTTGGTGAGATATATCAAGAGTATGTTGACCGTTGTTTTAAAGCAGGTGCCATGGATTTTGATGATTTGTTATTGCGTACTAATGAATTGTTAACTCGTTTTCCAGAGGTGCTAGCAAAGTATCAAAATAGGTTTAGGTATATTTTAGTAGATGAGTATCAAGATACAAATCATTCACAGTATTTGATTGTAAAGGCCTTATCTGATAAGTTTCAAAATATTTGTGTTGTTGGTGATGATGCTCAAAGTATTTATGCATTTAGAGGGGCAAATATTAATA
>CAKZKZ010000097.1 GCA_937124495.1 uncultured Dokdonia sp.
CTTTGATATTAACTGTGCTGGTGAAATCTAATTCTAATAATTTAGCGCTCCTTGTTTAAGATGACTAACGATCTTAAAAAATCTAAAATTTAGAGTTATTTGCTCACCTCGTTTAAGCCGCTGTTAGTCCCCTAAAATATTGTAGAGCTGTGATCAAAATATCAAGGGCTGTTACAAACTTATGCTGTCTGATATTGAATCCAATTCTTCTTGATCTATTCCAATGTAACGTAAGGTTACACTAGGGCTACTATGATTAAGCATCTTCATAACTAATGCTAGATTGTTAGTTTGTTTATATACATGATAGCCGCGCGTCTTTCTCATTGAGTGGGTGCTCAAGTGAACACTAACCATTTCACCAATTTCACTAAATGCTTTACCTACTGCTTGGCGTGTAATTGCATTAACCGCTTTCATGTTGCGGCTTTTAGATTGAAACAAGAATACATCATTAGGGTTCTCTGAACGTAGACGCTCTATAATTGCTTTGGCTTTATCGTTCAGCTTGATAGTGCGGGGTTTCTTAGTTTTCTTTTCAATGACTGTTACATGCGTACCTGTTAAATCATCAAATTTCAGCTCTAACAAATCTGATATTCTCAGAGCTAGATTAATCCCTAAATTCCATACATCAGCAAACTGCTGGCTTTTGTGTTTAGTTAATAAATTACTTATTACTGAGACTGTGGCTAGGTCTTTTACTGCTTCAACTTCTTTCATTTTAACTTTCCTTAATGTTTATTTCTGTATGTTTTGGAAAGTATATAGGGATTTTAGAGTAAAGCAAGCGGTTTTACTAGGGGTTTAACTTTCCAGTATGTTATTTTGGAAAGTTAAAGTGTTCTGAATACAAATAATCCACTAGCAGGGAGTAAGAAGTAAAAAGCTTTAGGGAGTGCATAGAGTAGGTAAACGAATGATCTTATACTTAGGTAGCTTTATTGTATTTATACTAAGTATTATAATAACCTTTAATATCAGTATGTTAGGGTTTTATGTGTGTTAATCGCACAATACTATGGCAGGGCATTATAATTAAATGTGTTATTTATCAATAGCTTACTGGTTTAAGTCCAGGCCTTGTAAGTATTATTATTTTTTAGCAGGGTTTTAGGTTGTATCGTGTTTGCCCTGCGTTTAGCACGACAGGCTATTTAGTTAGGTCTTTTATTAGAAAGGGGCGCTGGGTGCTGCTTGTCGTTGTTTCTGCCTTTGCTACGTAAGCAATCCATGTAAATATTTTCGTTAGTTTATCCTTTGATATACTTACATAGTTTTTAGGTTGATTACGATACTCCGCATCTCTCCTTTCTTCTAAAGAGTCGAACCAGCAATCATATTGTTCTAACCAGCTCTCAGATATGAAAGGGGCAGTCTTACTATCCACGATTTTGAAGTTACGAATAAACTTAGGAGCGAACAACTTATTTCGCTTCTTTCTTAGGTCTAGTAATCGTTTCCTGAATGAAGCAGTAGAGCGTACAAATGGGTTATAGAATACAAATAGATGCAGGTGCTCTCCTTTATGATCCTTAATATCTAGTTCATTATCATTGAAGGGTTCAAGAGAGCTTTCTCTCTTTAAGATGTATAGACAGTCATCAAATACGTACTTAAATGCTTTTGTGTAGTCATTCGTTGAGCGTTCTTTATCAATTGTTATACATATGTGCGCTATTTCCCAATTAATGAATCGAGTATTGAATACTTGATCATGTATCTGATTTAGATAGTTAACGTTGTACTTTCTCTTATCTTCCTCTTTGTCCTTACTTTTAGTAAATAAAGGTATTCCCCTGTAAGAAGATATTTCTTCTAGCATTAGTCTCTCCTTAACATAGCTGGTTACACTCATATTAATGAACTTTAAAAAAATACAAGATTTCAGCAGGGAAGATAAAGATATACAGGGTGCTGGGTGCAGTTACATTTAGTAGGGTGTAATGTTAGTGACTACTAACCTGCAAGGCTATTACTAGGTGTTGCACAATTATCGTGCAGAAATCTACGAGATTTTTTAAAAATTGTTAATCTTTAATCTTAGCTCATCCCTATATCCATGTAAAGAAAATTATTTTAGGTTTATAAATTAATTTCTACAGGGAAAGCTAAAGTAACTAACTGGATAAGGCGATCCTTATCTATGCCAACCTTTCGGAGGTTAAGTGCAAAAGCGTAAGCAGGTGGGGTATTGTCTTCAAAACTATAACCTAGCTTGATCAAAAGAGTTCTCACTTTAAAATCTGTATTATCATCTGTCATTATTATATCTTCCATTAGGTTGTGAAAGGCGCTGTATGAGCCTTTGTGGTGTATTGTTAAGGTGTTTGCTAGGGTTGAGGTGTTAAAACCTATCAGGAGTCGTTACAGAGTGGTTTAATAAGCTTGTAAGGCTTTTAATAGAGTAGCTTTAAAGTCTGCATCTTCCTTTTCTTGGTTTTTAGTATTAATTGCTGCTTGCTCTTGTAACGCAGATTCTAGTTGCAGGTTCAGCCATTCTTCTTGTTGGTTTGAAACCCAGTTATCGTATTCATTCCTAGCTGCCTGTAGCGACTTCTCGAGCTTCTTTTTACTCTCTGCAGCTGGTAGTTCAAATGCAATCACAAAACGTCCTGCAGTAGCTCTACATAGGTCTCTGGCTATTTTATGTTTACCTTTCAATTTGGTCTCTATTTCTGCTAACGCTTGTGAGAAGTTGTTGAATACCATCTTTGAATATCGCCCTTCCCGCTCATGGTGTTTTGTTGCTCTAATTTCTAAATTAGATAGCTTCTTGGGATCATCGAAATCCGGCATACGTTGCTTTAGCTCTTGTATTAGCTGTTCGTTCATAATTGGTTTTATTCCTTGTTACTGTTGTTGGTGGATTGGAAAAATAGGCTGTAAGCACACAGAGGAATTATTGAGTGAATTACAGCCGTATTGGTTATGGAAGATTAGTGTTGTTTTAGCTTGTTGATTAATCTGTAATATTGGGTTTTCACACGGTTGGTCGCTGTTACGTTGGCAGGGTCTATATTGAGTAAGTCATACAGAATATGCAGGTCTTTGTAGCTGTTACCAGTGAGTATGAACTTCAAGATGATTAATGTGTTGTTTGCTAATGGATAGAGTTGTTTATAAGTGGTGATGAGTTTTTCTTGTTGTGCGGTATTAATAATTTACCTCCTTAATAAGTGACATTATAACATAACAATTACATTTTTGTCAATAGATGGGGGGTTTACTGGTGTAAGCTAAGCAGTTATCCACAGATACTTTCCTTTGTAATAATCTTGTTTGTTAGATCTCTTGTTTATAGCACCTCTACAGACCTTACAAATAAAAGGTGTTGCTTGGTTTTACGTGACACTTAGGAGGTTACTATCCTGCTTAATGTGTACAGCTAGGAGGTTTCTATTGTGTACAGCTAGGAGGTTTCTACTCACAATGCGAGACTCGTTGATTGTTTGTCTCGGTTAAGTTAATGTGACACTTAGGAGGATACCCATGGAAGTAATGAATTGACTAAAAACTACTCAGTATCAAAGTCTAACTATCTTATAGATGCTAGTTACAAGCTGAACCCGCAGGCACAGAAATTAATATTAGCCTGTTTAAGTAAAATAGACTCAAGGCATGAAGTACCTAGAGAGGTTGTAATATCGGCATTGGAGTTTGCAGAGTTAACAGGGTTAAGTAAAAAGAACGCCCATAGAGAGCTTTACAGAGCTGCGGATGCGCTCAAAAGAACTGACATAATACTAATAGAAAACGGAGAAAAAATAGAGCTTGCTTGGCTGCAAGAGAAAGGTGAAAGAATAAGAGGTGAAGCTGCTGTAAGGTTGGTCTGGACTGATAGGGTTTTAAAGTATATATCTCAGCTGCAAAGCAGGTTCACAACATATAAGTTAAAGCATATTGTAGATTTACAAAGTAGTCACTCCATAAGGCTGTATGAATTACTGATCAGATTCAACGATACAGGCATACGAAAAATAACCGTTGATGACTTCAAGGCTGCATTGGGTATTTCTGACAAGTATGAGCAGTACAGAGATTTGGCTCGGCGTGTCATACGTCCCTCCCTGAAAGAAATAAATAATAACAAAAAAACAAATCTAGTTGTGACTTTTGAAACAGTAAAAAAGGGACGCTCAGTAGTTGCCCTTTACTTTACGTTTTCAGAGAAAAGAGAATATCAGCAAGAGTTGGATTTAGAGAAAAAGTAACGCTTTTGTGTTACTCTGTTACCAATATGGCGATTGGAATGTAACACATGCTAGTAACGATTACTCAAGCAAGTAGGCTTGTAGGTAAAGCTAGAAAGACTATTTACGCTCACGCGAAGTCTGGCAAGGTTTCACTGAGTAAATTTGGTGACGGTAGGACGGGGGTAGATACCTCAGAATTGCACAGGGTTTACGGTGACTTTAAAGAGGATGTAACACCCAGTCCGTTACAAAACAACGAGAATGTAACGAATGGTAACGCTGTGCTTGAGATGCTGGATGAACTTAAAAAAGAAAACGTTTTGATGCGCGAGGAAATGCAGAAGTTGAGGGGGGAGATTAAGAACCTAAACAATAGACTTGAACACAAACCTTTGCCGAGTGAATCACAACCTCTAAGCAAACCCGCACCAGTAAAAAGTGATAATGAAATCACTTCTATAATGGCAAGGATAAAAGCCAGACATAAAGAAACGTATAAGTAAGAAGATGAAAGGTAGCAAAAATATGGAGTATAAAAGTTTAAGTGAAATGAGAAGGGCGCTTGATCACTCGACTCTTAATTGCAAGTCAAAAAAGGAGCTTGAGGTCTTACTTGAAAAGGCTAGTTTATTACTCGCTAATACTAAAAGTCCACCAGACTCTTCATATTATGAAGAAGTAGTGACTAGGGTTATTTCCTACATACGGGATAAAGAGCAATCAAGGCAGTTTACATTAATTGTTAGACTCACTTGGTCAACGTTGCTAATTTCCATCGTTAGCTTTATAGTATCTATTGATCCGCTTACTTCGTTCTTTAAAGAGGCTTGGCTAGGTTTAATTTATTAAGAAGAAATTTAATATGAAAAGAATTATATTTTTAACTTTATTTACTGTTACTGCTGCGAACGCATCTGGCTTTCCTGATGGTTCAGATATGGGAACGCCTGAAATGGCTAAATGCTCTGCTGCTGCATTAAAAATTGACATGAAAACTTGGAAACAGTGGTATGCAGCGTTAGAGAAAAGATATTCAATTATCTACAGTGATAAAAGCAAGGAAGAATTAGAGGCTTACACCACTGAACGTGTAATGGACAAGAAAAAAGCACTTAATAGAAATGGTATAGACTCTAAACGAGCATTTAAGAATTACTTTGATATTAACTGTGCTGGTGAAATCTAATTCTAATAATTTAGCGCTCCTTGTTTAAGATGACTAACGATCTTAA
>CAKZKZ010000098.1 GCA_937124495.1 uncultured Dokdonia sp.
GAAGTAAGTCTGTAGCTCTTCCTTTTGCGATTAAACTTAAAGATTTTGTGGCAGAAAAATACCCAGGTACAGAAAATAGTTATGCTTCTTTTACGAGTAAAATAACGGTAGAAAGTGATGAGACGTTTGATTATGACATTTATATGAATCACGTATTAGATCACAAAGGATATCGCTTTTTTCAAGCTAGTTTTCAAGATGAAGAACGTACTACAATCTTATCTGTAAGTCACGATTTCTGGGGTACTTGGGTGACGTATATTGGTTATTTTTTATTATACATTGGGATGATGCTTATTTTATTAGATAAAGGATCTCGATTTGGAGAGCTCAAGAAAACGTTAGACAAGATCAAGGCAAAGAAGGCGAAGCTTACTATGGTCTTGCTATTATTCGCTTTCGCGAAAGCGGAAACAGCCTTCTCACAAGATAACAATACATCGTCTGAAGTCGTTCAGGATACGATTGCTATGCTAGAACAAGAAGAAGCGCCTGCCATTGCTATTCTACCTTCTGATAATGATCATAGTAATGAAAGCAAAAGACTTACAAATGCCCAAATAGATTCCATCATTGTAGCTTCGGCTCCTTCTGCTGAACATGCAGCCAAATTTGGTCGTATGGTGATCCAGGATGATGGAGGGCGTATGATGCCTATGAATACGTATGCGAGTATGTTGTTGCGTAAGATAAGCCGTAGTGATAGTTATGCAGGACTGAATGCAGATCAAGTGATGCTCTCCATGATGGAAAATCCTTTTATCTGGAATGATGTAGAGATCTTATACTTGAAAAAAGGGAATGATAGTCTCCGTAATGTGATAGGGGTTCCTAGTGATGTAAAGAAATTTAAAGTAATGGATTTCTTTGATAAGGATTTTAAATATAAGTTAGAACCTTATTTAGCACAAGCTTTTAGTGAAGCAACGCCTACTATTATAGATAAAGAGTTTAGAGATGTCGCATTGCGATTAGGATTATTAGATAGAACATTGTCTAAGAAAATTTTAAAAATTCTACCAAAAGTTAACGACCCTAATAATACATGGGTTTCTCCTATAGCAGCTGGTGATGGTGGTTATAGAGCGACAGACTCTGTCATAGCACATCAAATTTTCCCTGCGTATTTATTAAGTCTTCGTAAAGCAAAAATAGATGGAGATTATACGGATGCGGATAAAATATTAGCAGGTTTAGAGCGGTTTCAACGGCGTTTAGGAGGTGATATCATGCCTAGCGCAGAAAAGATAGATGCAGAGATTCTGTATAATAATAATGATCCGTTTGTAAAATTATACTGGCTCTATATGTTAGCTGCTTTTTTTATGATGACTTTTGTTATTGTAGAGATTTTTAGCCCTAGTAAGTTTGTGTCTGTTATGGTAAATGTAGGGCTTGCCATTATTACTATTTTATTTTTATTACATACAGGGGCATTGATATGGCGTTGGTACATTTCAGGGCATGCACCATGGAGTGATGCCTACGAGTCTGTGTTGTATGTAGGATGGGCAACTATGTTTTTTGGACTCGCTATTTCTATCCAAAAATGGACATTTACAAGAAAAGTATATAGTATACAGAATGTGAGTAAGGCGCTGATTCCTTTTGGTATTGTGGGCGCAACTATTGCTTCTTTAGGAGATGTTTTATTCGGAAAAAAGAGTTCTACACTTACTGTGGCTAGTATCGCTTTTGTAACAGGCTTTATCTTATGGGCTGCGAGTTTGAACTGGATGAATCCTGAAATTGCTAATTTACAGGCGGTTCTTAATAGTTATTGGTTAATGATTCATACGGCTGTCATTGTAGCAAGTTATGGACCTTTTATTATAGGGGCTATTTTAGGAATTGTATCCTTATTTTTAATGATTTTCACTACTGAAAAGAATAAGGCTAAGATGGATCTTAATATCAAAGAACTTACGGTGATTAATGAAATGGCACTTACGGTAGGAATGGTATTACTTGCAATAGGAACCTTCTTAGGAGGTCAATGGGCTAATGAGAGTTGGGGGCGTTACTGGGGTTGGGATCCTAAAGAAACTTGGGCACTTATCTCTTTAATTGTGTATGCTTTTGTGATCCACATGCGACTTATTCCTGGATTGCGTGGAAGATGGTTATTTAACTTGCTTGCCATTATAGCGCTAGGTAGTATAATGTTTACCTATTTTGGCGTTAACTTCTATCTATCAGGGTTACATGCGTATCAAAGTGGAGGCGCAATAGAAACTTTAAGAATTGTAATAGTTGCAGGGTTTGTATTTATTTTAGGAGCGATATCTCGTTGGAAGTATAATAAATATTACAAAAAGTCTTAAGTAAATAAACTTGTAGCTTCTTGATCAGAATCAATGCCTAGTTTTTGATATAAGTTGGAAGTAACGGCTTTTAGTTTTTCTATAGAAAGATTATGCTTTGTCGCGATACGTTCATTTGTTAATCCTCTAGAAATACTATCTAATACCTTGATTTCAATATTTTCAAGTTCAAACTGGTGGATTAGAGATTCTAAATACTGGTCATTAGAATCTTGTACATTTTTATAGCTATCTAATTGAGAAAGACGCTCTAGATGTTTCTTTATTTGATGTTTCATAATAACAGTTTTACCCTGTATATTTCTAAAACTAAAGATGAGTGAAATTGCTATTAATGTAAAGTTCACTAAAGCAATAATACTAAGTTGTAATGAAGATAGATTGAGAATGCTTACTCCAAGTCCATGTAACAAGAAAGCATCTATGAGTATGAAAATATCTATTGTGTAAATAATAATCATTAAAGGGAGGTACTTTGTGTTCTTTGCATTATAGATTGTTAGTGACCATAATAACAAAACACCAGCTATACTAGTGAAATCTGTTAATAAGAAACTCCAGTGTGTGTTGAAAATCCAATAGATACATAAAGAGATGGCTGATATACTGCTTATCGTTACAAATATGTAGTGTATGAGTTGTTTTCCCTTTTTAACCTTTAAGTATCTAAATACATACCCTGTAGCGGATAGACCTACTAAAAAGTGTCCAAATAATTCTATATTACTAATAATGCTAGGTTTTGCATTGAAAAAATATAAAATGTTATCTCTTGTCATAATAGAGATGCATACTGCTGTAATCAATATTCCGTAAAATAGAAATTGTTTATTCTTTGTTATGATAAGAAATATGAGTGTAGCAAGTAAGAGTGCTAATGCTGTACCATAAAAGAAACCGATTCCTAAAAAGCTGTTTTTTTCATGTTTTGCAAATGCTTGTTCATCTAGAATCTCAATTGAAAAATGAGCTTCTAGAGGAAAATGAGCTTTGAGATATAATGGATATTCTACAATCTTATTTATAATAAAAAAGGATGGATATCGGGTAGCATCCATTAATCCGATTTCTTTACCATTGACATCGTACAATGAAGCTCCGTTAACATGAGAAGTATGCAATTCTATTATAGATCTCGGTAAATCAATGGTATCTATCTTAAACCAATAGATACCATTGTCTGCACCAAGATTTATATCTTCTATTTTTGAGAAGGTTTCTTCTTTAAGTTCTGAAATGTTATTTTGTTGATCAGTGGCAGGTTTATAATAGGAAATTGATTCCTGAGATATACCTGTTATGACACAGAATAAGCTAATAATAATAAACATCAAGCGCATTAACACATAATTCTATAGCGCAAATATAGCTATATATATTGGTTAAACGGCATTTAGTCGATGATATTGTGTATTTTGTCTATTTTTATTGTTGCTATGTAAGAATTTTAAAGATCTCCTACCATGTCTTCTGGTTTAACCCATTCGTCAAACTCTTCAGCACTTACATACCCTAGGTTTATCGCTTCTTCTTTTAGCGTAGTTCCATTTGAGTGTGCTGTATTTGCAATCTCAGCAGCTTTATAGTAGCCTATCTTAGTATTAAGTGCAGTTACTAGCATTAGCGAGTTGTCAAGTAATTCTTTAATTCTTTTTTCATTTGGCTGTATTCCTGATGCACAATGATCTGAAAACGAAACACAAGCATCTCCAATAAGTTGTGCAGATTGGAGTAGGTTTGACGCCATAACAGGTTTGAATACATTCAATTCATAATGTCCTTGTAAACCTCCAACACTTATGGCTACATCGTTTCCTATAACTTGAGCACATACCATTGTTATTGCTTCACATTGTGTAGGATTCACCTTACCTGGCATAATAGACGACCCAGGTTCATTAGCAGGAATTGTAATCTCTCCAATACCACTTCGTGGTCCAGATGCCATTAATCGTATGTCATTTGCTATTTTATTAAGAGAAACTGCTAATAGTTTAAGTGCTCCATGAGTTTCTACAATAGCATCGTGTGCAGCAAGTGCTTCAAATTTATTATCGGCAGTACGGAACGGAAAACCAGAAAATTGAGCCATATATTCCGATACACGTTTTGCGTATCCTTTTGGGGTGTTTAACCCTGTACCTACAGCAGTACCCCCTAGTGCGAGTTCTGCAAGGTGGTCGAGTGTACTTTCTAAAGCTTTTATTCCATGATCTAGTTGAGATACATATCCAGAAAATTCTTGACCTAGCGTTAGTGGGGTAGCATCCATAAGGTGTGTACGACCTATTTTCACTACTTTTTTGAATTCTAAAGATTTTTCTTTTAGTACGTCTCTAAGCTTTTGTACTCCTGGTAATGTAGTTTCTACAATTTTTTTATATCCTGCGATATGCATTCCCGTGGGGAAGGTATCATTAGAAGACTGTGATTTATTTACATCATCATTAGGTTGTAACGTTTTTTCTCCTTCGCCTATGACTTTTCCAGCAAGTTGATGTGCACGGTTTGCAATTACTTCATTTACATTCATATTACTTTGCGTACCCGATCCAGTTTGCCATATTACTAGTGGAAATTGATCATCGTGCTTTCCTTCTAGTATTTCATCACATACTTGGGCAATGAGATCTCTTTTTTCTATAGGAAGACCTCCTAATTCACAATTGGTAAATGCAGCCGCTTTTTTTAGAATAGCAAAGCCATATATAATTTCTAATGGCATAGAAGCCGGAGCTCCTATTTTAAAATTATTACGAGATCTTTCTGTTTGAGCTCCCCATAATTTATCTGCGGGAACTTGAACTTCTCCCATCGTATCTTTCTCAATTCTATATTCCATCTATGAAATTGTTTTTTTAAAAAGCAAATTTACAAATTTAGACATCAATTTTACTGTCAATAACCTGTCAATAAATCTGAAATTTCTTTTGTGAAAATAGATTTTAATGCGGTATCTTTGACCAAAATTTAGAAAACACATTACTCATGTTTGATTTTGATCAATATTTAGGATTTCTTGCTTTCTTAACCATATTAACTATTGGTTTTTGGTTAATGATTTTTTTATTAACGTTTGTGATCCCTTACTGGGTAGGTGGATCTATC
>CAKZKZ010000099.1 GCA_937124495.1 uncultured Dokdonia sp.
TTTTCATTGGTTTCTATAAAAGCAAAATCGGTATGAACCCCATACTCAAAAATGAGTGTAAGTGTTGCAAGTCCATCTCTGGTCTCACTAGAAATATCTTTCAACCTAGACACCTGAAGTAACTGGTTACGCAAAGGCCTAATCACATTTGTCTCTAACTCCCTAGCAGTATTATCTGGGTAAGACACTTGAACCGTAATCTGCGGAATAGGAATATCTGGCATTATTGCTGTAGGAATCTTAGATATAGCAACGACCCCTAGCAATAAAAAAGCTAGCGATGCCATAAAAACAGCTACAGGTCGTTGTAGAAGGAATCGTATCATTCCTTATTTATGTTCCTGTATGAATGTACTACGGACACTAACATCGTGAGATAGGTTAAGATTTCCAGAAACTATAATGGTATCCCCTAGCTTCACCCCTTCTTTGATTGCATAATGTGTACTGTTTTCAGCGGCAACAGTTACATAATTCCATTTTGAAAGCCCTTTATCTACCGTAAATACGACTTCCCTATTAGAGCGAAGTACTAAGGCTTGTTTTGGAATAACACGTACATTTTGAATTGGATAGTTAATCAACACTTTAACATTCATACCATCAAATAGTTGGATTTTTTTTGAGGTAATCAATGCCTTAATAGCCATCAAACCGTTTTTATCTATAAATGGATTAATCTCACTAATTTTACCTGTATATGTTATACTTGTATCTGTGAAAGGTTGGATGATGACTTCTTGATCTAATGATATCGCATTAAATTCTCCTTCTAAAACACGAAAACTTACTTCCATATCATCTTCTGAAATCAGTGTGCAAAAAATATCTCCAGAGGTAATATAATTTCCTATTCTTGTATCTAAGTTGGCGATCACTCCAGAAAAGGGAGCCCTCAAAATAGTTTGCTTGTATAGTAATTGGTTATTTTCAAGGATGTTGGATGCTTCCTGAACACCACTTTTAAATTTTATGTTTGTAAGCACCTTAGCATTGATATCTGCTTCTTCTTTATTACTAACTCCAAAATTAATTTTCTCTTCTTCTAACTGACTCTCTGCCTTCTCTAGCGCTATTTGTGCTTTGTCTACTGCATTTTTAAGCAAGTCATTATCAAGATAGGCTAACACCTCTCCTTGACGAACTCTTTGACCATTTCTTACGTTAATACGTGCGATACGATTTCCTGTTTTAAAACGAAGCTCTCCTTTTTTGAGGGCTTCCGTTTTACCATTAGCAATAATTTGTTTATTAAAATTTTGATCACTTATCAGTTGAGTAGAAACCTGGATCTGATGCGTACTATTAGACCTTGGGTTAACTTCCTTAATAGCTATATCTTCTTTTTTACAGTTAACATATAAAAGAGTGATAAGAACGTAATATATAAATCTTCTCATGGGTTGATTTTTTTTTAAACTAATGTGAAGGCGGTACACCTATTGTACGAATCTCAAGATTCATGTTATCTTGAAAATCAGATGGATCTATTTTTTGTTTTAAGCTAAATAATGGTAGGTAGCATAAAATCCCTACCAAGGAAAATAGGAGTCCTCCAATCGTACCTACTCCTAAAGCAAACCAAAACACCTCATGTTGTCCATCTTTTATGAAAGGAACAAAGCCTAGAATTGTTGAAAAAACAGTTAAGAGTATAGGAAAAATCTTTTGTTTAAACGCCTGGATATAATGCTGTAAAGAAGTACTGTTTCCTTTTTTCATTAGTTTATTAAAATCATTTAGAATAAAAATAGAAGCATTTACAGTGATCCCACTTAGTAGTACAAAACTGGCTAATCCACCTTGGTCAAAATTAAAACGAAACACATAAAACGTAAGAAAAACACCTATAAATGAAATAGGAATAACACTTAGTATGATAAAAGGTTGTTTAAAACTCTCAAATAAAATAGCACAAATAGTGTATATAATACCCAATACCAAGAGCAACAACCAAGCATATTGCTTACTCTCTTTACCTTGTAATAAAAGCCAATGCTGGTTATCACGTTCAAAAGTATATCCTAACGGTAATTGAGTATGTAAACTATCTAATGTTTTAATGAGAAACTGATTTCCAATCCTTGCCGAACCTGTATATGCAAATTTTACTTTACGTATATATTCTTGGTTTTCTTTATCAATACTCTCTTCTTCCCGTTGTTTTAGTATCGTAGCCATTTGCTTTAATAAACTGGGGGATGATATACTATTCAACGGACTATTTTTAATATGCCAAATATCAAATTGCGTTGCTTCTTGTGCTTCAAATCTAATTGCAGCCGATACCCCTTTAACTGTTAGATAAAGGTCTCGTTGTTTCTGCAAGGTGACATTTCCTAACTCATTGATCAATACTTGCGGCGATAGCCTGTTAAGGGCTAATTGCTCTTTATCTAAAGTAAATAGGTATTCATAAGTAGGTTTTCGTGCCCAATAACTATTATCAGTGATATGTACTCCTTGAACACGAGGATGTTTTTCTAATGCAAATTTTAAACTATCTGCCCAACTGTTTAATTGGTCATAATTATATCCTTTTGCCAGTACACTAAAATCGACTTGATTATGTACTCCACTTCCATTACTAAACCCTTTTCCAACACCGTAAACATTCCAATCGATTCCCCCAAAACCTAATGACCTTATAATGAGTTTTGATTTTAACACATAAGGAAAAGAAGACTTTGAATACGCTTCTTTACATGTAATCTCAATCCGTGCAAAATCTCCACTTATAACTTGGGTTGTGTATTGTTCTATTTCGGGAAACGAGTTTAAGTAATTTTCAAGCTCAATAAAAACATCATTCATTTGATGTACCGTAGCCCCTTTTTCCATGGCTGCTGTCACATATAACTTTGTTTCCTCGTTTCGTCCATAACTAGCATTTTCAAAAACATAGTGTGAAAACAATCTAAAACTACCTCCCAAATACGTATCTAAGTGAGGGCGAACTTCATTTCTATACCATTTATTTCCTAAAGTTGTATTGTATGCTTTTTCATACCAAGTATCATTCTTTTTTAAAGTTTGAGGAAGCATAAAAATGGGAATTCCAAAAACTAATATAATAAGTACAATAGCCCATTTTCTAAAACGAAGACAATACTTCAAAAAACGTTCATACCCCTCATAAAATCTTTCTTTTCTTTTTTTCGCTTTAAGCGAAATAGGACGAGACTTCAATTGAATTTTTTCTAGAAGCGCAGGAATAAGATATAGCGCTATACATAAAGAAATCCCGAGATTGATCATGATGACTTTGGCAAAAGCAACCAAATTTATCTTATACACATCATCTAGAAAATGAATAATGCTAAGCGCTCCTATAGTCGTAAGTGTAGAGGCTAGTATAGGAATAAATACCTTTTTATTTTTTTGATGCTTAAGGTGATCTATCATGACAATCACATTATCTATGATTAACCCAAGAGAGATTGTAATACCTGCAAGTGAATAAAGCTGAATTTCAACAGCTAAAAAATAGTAGCCTAAAAAAGCAATACCAATGGTAGCGACCAAACTTAAAATACTCACTAATACATATTTAAAACTACGACTTACAATAAGAATAAATAAGAGTACGATACACACCGTATAAAAACTCCGTTCGTATATTTTACGCAATTCTTTTTGAAGATAGATCGTAGTATCCTGTGTTTTAATAATATCAATCTCTTTAGATACTGTTCTTTTAATCTGTGCGATGCTATTTTCTACTTCATTTTTAAGAGTTATTGTATTAGCTGTTTTTGCAGCATATATGGCCATCGTAATCGCATTTTTTCCGTTAATACGATAATAGTTTATAGCCTCTTGTTCCTGCTCTTTTATGGACGTTACTGCATCTAAATAAATCATACGACCTCCTATTTTTTTAATAGGAATATGCCAATTTAAAAATGATACATCTGGCTGTACAGATAGGGCGATAAATTCATGCTGATAGGTTAATTCACCTAACGAAGTACGCTCGTATGCCTGTTGCAAAGCTGTCACCAAATCTTGCTTGGTGAGACCTAGCGCTTGTAATTGTTTTTGTTTATAAGTGATTAAAAATTCCTTAGGTTGGGCTCCATAAACACGTACCTCATCTATATCTGAAATACCACCTATAATTGGCTCTATCTGCGTTTTGACAATCTCTTGTATTTCAAATGGAGACAATGGTCCATTGATACTATAAGATATAAACGCGCGAGCCTCTTCATTATCTGGTCTATTCACACGTATCGTTGGGTAACTCACTCGTTCGGGCAACTGTTTATATAACTGTCTTATAATGGTAGCCGTCTCAAAACGAGCAATATCAATATCAGTAAATTTATCAAAATTGAGAGTGATATATCCATTATTTTTAGAAGAACGAGACGTTAACTTTTCAAGGCCTCTTAACGTACCAAATCCACCTTCTAAAACAGAAGTAACATCACGTTCTAAAACATAAGGAGAAGCAGTAGACCAACTATACTGTACCGTTATAGAAGGCAATGTATGACTAGGATTAAGTTGTACAGACAATTCAGAAATCACAAAAAAACCTAAGACGGTACATATCCCAGCAATAATACATATTTTAAATGATGATATTTTGAAGGCAGAACTCATCTGTTATCTAAAAGTATTTTTAATTAAAAAATAACATCCTAATCTGTTTCTATAGCTATTCAGAAGGTTTCCGCTTTTGCGAACCTGCCTTGTCGGCAAGCAGGAGCGTATACCACCACTTTATATAATCAATATGCAAAGGAGGATACCTAGTATTGAGTTTCCATTTAAAAGTTTTTATTCTTTTAAAACGTAAATAGCGCCTAAGAGGATTTTTAAAAATACATGTATAAACTAAAAGTAAAAACGAGAAAGAAGTAGCCGAAAATTAATGACTTCAATACGAGTTAAAGCTGAAATTTCATAACATTTCCACTCGTCGTATTAAAGGATATTAAGTTGGACTTATTTGCACATATAGCTGTATACCAACCATCTCCCAAGTCTAACATATTAAGCATATGTAACTCTCCGTTCGTATCGATTTTTATTTCTAAAACTTTATTGGAACTTGGACCTTGCTCATTTTGTAATGTCAACAAAACATACAATGTGTCTAAAAACACATAAGCATCGGAAACTAGTACGTAATAACTATTCTCCTCTGTAGGATTCCTTTTTAATACACCCAAATGTTCTTGAACTAACGGTAGATCACTGTAATCCATCTTAGATAGTACATTTTTATTGAGGTCATAAAATACAATGGTAGGCAGATTATCAGATACGGTAATAACGCCTCTGGAATGCATTAGTACATGTGTGTAGTTTTTGATTAAAGTCTCGCTTAGGTTTGGAAAATCATGAATCTCTCCAAAAGAGAGGATTTCATCGTCAGCCATATAATGGCTTACGCTATTTTGTGAT
>CAKZKZ010000100.1 GCA_937124495.1 uncultured Dokdonia sp.
ACGCTCGTCCCCTGAATAAAACATTTTTCCATCATTGTTTTTGTCTTCCCAACTAATCAGCCCAGTTCGTTCCCAATTATTTATCCACTTAGGCGCTTTGGCATATTCGGTTCCTGTTGCTGGTTGCCCTGCGACACTGGGGCCATTGATGGTTTCTATCATATTGACCCGCGCGAATGATGCAAGTGATGGGGCTGTGGTATACAACACGGCAATAAATAATAGCGCCCAACCTGCACTTTTTCGGGCGTCTCTAACTTTAGGCACAGTAAAAAAGCGCACTATGACATGAGGTAAGCCCGCTGTGCCTACCATCAGTGCAGCAGTGATACAAAATACGTCGAAGACACTTTTTGTGCCGCTGGTGTATTCATTAAAACCTAGTTCCAGTGATAAACCATCTAGCTTCTCTAATAAATACATCCCGGACCCATCGGTCAAAGTGCTTCCAAATCCTGTTTGCGGTAAAACATGGCCTGTCATCATGATAGAAATAAATACTGCAGGTACTAGGTAAGCAAATGTCATAACACAATATTGCGCCACTTGAGTGTAAGTAATGCCCTTCATGCCACCTAAAACAGTATAGAAAAACACCACCCCCATACCAATTAGCACCCCAGTAGTGATATCCACTTCCAAGAAACGGCTAAACACTACCCCTACGCCGCGCATTTGCCCCGCAACATAAGTAAAACAGATAAAAATCGCACACAACACAGCAACAGTTCGAGCAGTTTGTGAATAATAGCGGTCGCCAATAAAATCGGGCACGGTGAATTTTCCAAACTTTCGAAGATACGGAGCCAAACACAAAGCCAACAGTACGTATCCTCCTGTCCAACCAAGCAGGTAAACCGCACCGTCGTATCCCATAAAAGAAATCAATCCAGCCATAGAAATAAACGAAGCAGCCGACATCCAATCCGCCGCTGTTGCCATACCATTAGCATAAGGATTGACACCTCCACCAGCCACATAAAATTCTTTGGTTGAACCTGCTCTTGCCCATATAGCGATAGCGATGTACAAGACAAATGACGCGCCAACAATTATAAAGGTGAGTGTTTTAACATCCATAATTGTCGCTACTCCTCTTCAACGCCAAATTGTTTATCAAGCTGATTCATCTTGAACATATAAATAAATATTAATGCGATAAACACATAGATAGCGCCTTGTTGTGCAAACCAAAAGCCTAATTTAAAGCCAAAAAACTGAATCGAATTTAGTGCCTCGGCAAATAAAATACCGCAACCAAAAGAGACCACAAACCAAACGGTTAATAGTTTAAGTAATAAATGAATATTGGCTCGCCAATAGGCTTTTTTATCGTCTTCAGATCTAAAGCTCATAACTCTCTCCGGTACTTAGGCTTGATGGGGTGTTGATTTTATTTACCAACAATGGCTGTAAGGCATTGTTTAGACTGACATTTAAAAATCTTAAAAGATATCTATTTGTTAATTTTTAAACAAACACAAGTATTTATTCAAGAGGAAGTCGTAATATTAAAACCTAAACAAATTTCAGACCGACTGATTGTTTAACCTTTTTTCCTCATAACAAGGCGTTTTAATTTATATTTTGCAGGAGTCCAAATTGAAAACGGTTTGCGGGGAGCAACCGTGACGAGATGTTCAAAGTCATGATCAGTCAGTTCAACTTCTCCGCCGTGTGCCAACATAATTGACGCAGGTTGCAAGTCCCTTACTTTTATAATTGATGCTAAGTAGGGCTTTGGAAAATTGACAGGTATAGGCGGAATAAAACGGTTTTTTACTTTTACAAATAGATCTGCCACATACATACGTTGCGAGGGCACATGTAAAACCGATAAGTCTCTATCAGTATGGCCTTCGGTTTCTAGTACAAGCCAATCATCGAATCCCGGCAAGGTGTCTTGCTCGACAAGTCCAATATCGGCATTTAGATATGGGGAATACCATAAATTTCTTTTAGGTCTTTTGAGTCTATTAGCTACCCATATTGCCGAAGCAAGATCGGTTAAGTGGTTAAATTTACCCGCTATCCCTGCATACCATTGTTTCGACTTTTTAGCGCTGGCAATTTTACAACCCGTCATTTTACGGAGTTTATGGGCTGCACCAGCATGATCAGGATGCATATGAGTAACAACCACCAACTTTAAATCGCTAAAAGAACGACCCAAATCGACTGTTATAAATTGTTTTAGTAGGCTGATATCCGCACGACAACAGCCATCAAGCAATAATAATTTATCTGGGTATTCAACCAAATAAATGGATTGAATAAAGCCTTGCAACTGATGAATTTTCACAAAAATTTACGTGTTTATCCTTTTTCGTTCATATCGACTTGTTGTTCAATGTATTCAATCGCTTTTTGTAAGCTACCAAATGCATTTACTAAATTTTGACGGCCTTTATTTACAAGTTGAGGATCGTTATTTTCTGACATCATCCAAACCCAAGTTCGGATTAGTGATTCTGGTGGGATATTTTTCATTAGGTTTAAGTATCTCTTTTTCTTATTATTTTTTATAACCGCAGATTATTATACCCTTTCACAGCATGGTTTTCGAGGGATGTTTACATTTTATACTATGCAATAGATGTAGCCATTTCGCGACAAATGAATAGCTTTCAATTATCTACTATGGCGCACAATACACTTGATACAAAGTAGCAATAATCGCTTGAACTTCTTCACTAGCTAATGAGTAATAAATAGTTTGAGCTTCTCTTCTAGTGGTGACTAAATTTTCACGGCGTAATTGACCAAGATGTTGTGACAGGCTTGATTGGGGTATGTCAATCTGTGCATTTAGTTCAGAGACCGAACGCTCTCCATCATTCAACAAACACAAAATCATTGCAGTTCCTTCTACTGCAATTTCCTCCAATTTTCGTATTTTCCACAAAATAAGTATATTTATAGACTAACAAAAACCTACATTGTATCATGCAAAATTTTGACAATCTCGAAGATGCTTTTAAGTTCTTCATTCGGTATGTATATCCCATTTTGACTCCCGAACAAAAAAAGGAAGCAGAAGGCGCAAAAAGGAACTATTTGTACAAAAAATCCCTTTCTGAAAGAAAGATTAAGAAGATTTTGGAGGACAGTGGTTTTGAAATAAAACTGGAAATCACCTATACTCCAAAGTACGATTTGGATGACATACAATAGAAAATTGTAAAAAAACTTTTTAATATTGTAAAATTACACAGATTTTATTCTATCTTTGCCATCGTTAAAATCATTTCAGACATGCAAGCAAGTTTTACATTGAAGTTGGAAGAATTGACTCCTGATTTTTTGGAGCAGTTGAAGGTATTGTTTTCAGATGCAAATACAGAGGTGTGGATTGAAGTCAATCCCTCGTTTGGTTCTGTACAAAAAACACCTTCATGAGAAGTAATGAGGGAAGATTTATTTTGGGAATTGATGGGGAAATTCGATTGGAAGACAGATTCTACGGATGAAGTTGTTCAGCTTGTTGTGGAAGCATTGGCTCAACGCTCTTTGGCAGAGATTGACCAATGTGAAGAAATGTTGGCGAATAAGCTCTACCAATTGGACGGCTTGGAGTATGCACAAGAGATTGGAGAGCAAGCCTATCAAGAAGGCACTTATTTTTCGGGAGATTATTTTTTGTATGCCCGATGTTGGGTCATTGCCGCTGGAAAATCCCTTTTTCAGCAAGTCCTATCTGATGCTTCCAAAATGCCCAAAGATTCTGACTTTGAAGCCTTGTTGTATGTCGCCGAAAAAGCCTACGAACTCAAAACAGGCAAAACGGATTACAACTATCTTCCTCAAAAAAACTACGAAACCTACAGCAATAAAAAGGCTTGGGGCAAAACAGAGGAAGAAACGGAAACCTTGGTACTATGAAACCACACAAACATGGCAATTCTAAGGAAAACACCAATCCTCATCACCTCTACGAAATTGTCGACAA
>CAKZKZ010000101.1 GCA_937124495.1 uncultured Dokdonia sp.
AGTGCGTTACGCAATCATCATAGCTTAAATTAAAGTTCTTTAGAAAATGCAGCCACTTTCTCTTCTAATTCCTTTTTAAAACTCTTCTCTATGACTTCGCCATCATTAAAATTATCATAAAAAGACGGCAGCGAATAGGTTGCTATGATTTGTGCTCCTAGAAATGGAAAGTAAGCGCTCGCTGATTGTAGCAAAGTTTCTCCACCTCTTCTTCCTGGCGAAGTAGTCATCAATAACATCAGCTTTTTTCTCCATATTTCCATATTTAAACGTGATAGCCAGTCTAAAGAGTTTTTAAATACTACTCTATAAGAGCCGTTATGTTCTGCTAATGAGATGATAAAAGCGTCTGCGGTATGGATTTTATTATCCAATCGTTTTATCTCTGCAGGTATGCCATTATCTGATTCGAAATCAGCACTATACATTGGTAGGCTATAATCATTTAAATCAACTGGTATGATTTCTACATCTTCCATAAGACTTGAAACATACCCTATAAGAGCTTTGTTTATTGAATTTTGGCTGTTACTACCTGCTAATGTGATTATTCTTTTCATAATGTTTAAGATTTATATGGTTTATGAATTATAATGACACAAAATTGGACAGATATGCTACCAATCACTTATTCGAGCGGAAGTATGATTTGTTCGAAAAGTGCAGATGCTCAATAAACGCTAGACAGAAGATAGCAAGAGTGCTTTTTCAATCCTTTTTTATAATTTATATAGTATTACTTGATTTGGCTAGGTCTGTAGCCGAATTTTTTAGCGAAAGCATTTGAGAAAGAACTCAAACTATCATAGCCTACTTGCCAAGCAGCTTCTTGCACAGTGGTTTGGTGCTCGCTTATGAGTTTATGAGCTTTGAAAAGACGCTCATTATGAAGATATTTAAAAACGGGAACTCCAAAAACTGCTTTAAATTCTTTTTTGAGCTTAGTGGTATTGAGTCCTATTTGTTTTGAAATTTCAGTAAGAGAAGGCGGGTTATCGAGGTTAGAAATTAATAGGTCTCTTACCTCATTAAGTTTGTCTCGATATTCGGTTTTTGAATCGGTATTGTGCATTAACGCAAGTTGACCAAAGAAATGAGAAAGTAAGGCCGTTATCTGGCTTCGAAAAAACATCATCTTGGTCTTTCCAGAATACTGGTTTGCAAAAATAGCGTCCACAATACGCTCCATTTCGGGTGTCATAAAAAAACTTGGACCTTCAACATAATTATCTTTGGGGTTCATCAATTCCTGAAGTAAATCTCTAAATATTTCACCTTCTTGGTTAGGCAATTGGTCAATATTTTGAATGGCTGTCGCTATAACAATACATTCAAGGTTTTTATCTGGAGAAATAGAATGCTCAAATTCTACGTTATCATCTGCATAAAAAGACAAGGCTAAGCCTTTTGTATGTTGAAATTTTTTGCTTTGTTTATTATAGTTAACGGCTAAGTCTACATTACCTGAGCCATAAAAAGCTACGGCAATCAATGGTTCTTCAAAGCGACAAATATCTACTTCAATCGAAGTTGTTTTAGCCTCTTCAACTAAAATGATGAAATCATTGATATGGATGAAATCTCTAGTCATATATTAAGTATAAATTTAAGAAATTTATGAGACCATTTGATTTCAGAATCTATAAGTATTAGAAAATTAGTTTTCTTCTACGCTTATATTAAAACATTTGAGTCCTCGAAGTAGATTCTTATTAAAACTTTAAACTTGAAAAATAGTTTTTTAATCGATTTGTAACGAAAATATTATCATTTTAAATAAATATATTTCATAATCAGTTAGTTACTAAAAGTTCTCGACTGCGCTCGAACAGACAATATTTTAGATGTCATTTTTGCTTTCTGGCAAAGCTAAGTACGCTTTCGCGAAAGCGTATAAAATACCTCTATATGTAGTCAGGCTATTATTATAAAGTTAGTCAGCAACACACACAGCTGGTTTAATAATATTGTTTTTGCTGTTTTTACGCATATACCCACGAACAATCTTTGTCGTATGATAGGTATTTTTAAAAGGTGTAATATGTGTTACGAATTCGTCAAAACCTGAGATAGCTACTTCTTTATTTATAAAACCATATCCTTTGTATTCTCCATGCTCCACAAGGATAAAGCAGTTTTCTGATGGAGTTTTCCCTTTTTCTTTAATGATATAGGTTTCTTGCACCGACGCTAAGGCATCTAAGGCAAGGCGAACTCGTGTATTATAGTCAGCTACATTTTCTTGACCCGTACATATTCCTTTACAATTTTTAATCTTATAATGAGAACAGCCTTCATGCGTCGTTTGTAGTGAACAATATTTTGGACAGAGCTCATAGTCTTCACATAGTTGTTCTAGTGTCTCTAATCCTATTTGTTTGTTATATAGTGTCTGGACTGAATTTATGGTACTCTTAGTCGTCCCTAGTGCTATCTGAATAGCCCCTACTTTATTTTCATACGAAATAATCTGGTAGGTGTTGGTGGGTCTTTTCTGAGCGCGATTATATTTGGGATAAAATCGTCTAATGTAATCTGCTTCTAATAATAAAGCGGTGAGCTCGTTTCCCGTCTCTTCATAATCTAAATGATAGGTCTCTGTACAGAGGTTGATGGATTTTTGAGTTTTGGAATAGATATGCGATAACACCCTTTTTTTAATATTGATGGCCTTTCCCACATAAATTTCCTTCCCTGACTTGTCTCTGAATATATATACGCCTGCAGAATTTGGTAATTTCTCAAAATCTTCGGTTGGGATATTGGGAGGCAAAGTAGCTTGCCTTGATGACTTATTGAGAAATGTTGTAAAGGTTGAAAAATCATAATCTTTGTCAATGTTCATCAACCTCAAAAAAAGCTCTGTTGTTGCTCTTGTATCTGCTTCGGCTCTATGCGCGCCTTTTAATGATATGCCAATAGATGTGCATAGATTACCCAAACTGTAAGAGTATAATCCTGGAATGAGTTTTCTTGATAATCGTACCGTACATAGCTTTTTTCTTTGAAATGTACCTCCCATATTTTCAAATTCCATTTTTAAGAATCCGAAGTCAAAATTGACGTTATGAGCGACAAATATGGCATCTTTTGTTTTTTCTTCTATAATATCGGCGATTTCATAAAACTTAGGCGCATTGGCAACCATCTCGTCAGTGATGCCGGTAAGTGCAGTGATGTTTCTAGGGATGTATTCTTCTGGATTGATTAATGACGTATATATATCAACTACTTTCATACCAACAACAGTGATGATACAAATTTCTGTCATGCGTCCGTAACGAACGCCTCCTGTGGTTTCAACATCTATGATCGTGTACTTCGCATTGGTGAGATCCATATCACAAAGATACTGTAAAATGGATTATTTCCAATTTATTGTAAAAAATACGAATAACGTATTTTAATGTATCAAGTATTTTTTTCAATCGCCCCAATATGAACCCAATTATATAACAAAAGCGACTAATTGTGTACCCTAAAAGTCCAGAACCTATCGCCTCTACGTATCTTATAAGGACGATGTGATGTAACCACCTAAAATCATGGGTAGTTAAATCATTATAAAAACACTAATTATGAAGAAAATATGGCTTATTGCTATGTGTTGTGCAGTACTACTAAGCTGCGGAGCATCCAAAACGATCAAAGAATCAAAAAAAACCTTAAAAGGAAGTTGGACGCTTAATGATATCTCGTATGATAGAACAGGGACGTTTAACGTGACTATTTTTGGAGATACCTCAGCAGCATGTTTGGAAGGTTCTACGTGGCGGTTTATACCCAATAATAATTTTGGTAATTACGAAATAATAGATGGTAATTGCTCTACGGGCAAGCGTTACTTTATTTGGGCATTACCAGGAACAGGAGAAAATGAAACTGCCTATGATATTATTTTAAAACCTACAGACGAAAAAAAGAAATCTACGATGAATAATAAAGGGT
>CAKZKZ010000102.1 GCA_937124495.1 uncultured Dokdonia sp.
TTTTATAACCTGAAGCTATGTGTGTACTATGATTTTGATTTCCAGTCTAAGAAAGAATATGTAAGACCCAAACCTAACACTTGTCTCACTTGAAGACCACTTATAGCATTTTCATCATAAATAAGTTGAAGAGCAATATTTGTTGTAATATATTTATTTACGGTCATAGCGATATTAAGGGTATAGTCTAAATCTACATTTTTTGTGTTTTCTAGATAATCAGAATATAGATTTAAGGTGTTCTCAAAAACAATGTTTTTAAGAAGTTCTTCTTTGTAGTATACACTTAAAGAAGCTCCAAACTCAAAACGTGTGGTTTCATTTGCTTCTACTCCAAAGAAAGGGATATAGTTTTCTAAAGCTTCTGGATCATTTTCATCTACGCGTGTAAAACGTTTGTTTACAAAAATAAAACGGGCTGTAGCAGGTGCGAGGTTTACTTTAAAATCATCACTTTTCTTCCATAGTATTCCAGGTCCAGCTTGTAAGTAAGCAGGGGAGAAAGCGGCTGTTATTTTTCTTCTATCTTGAACAATTTCAAGAATTTCCCCTTGCTCATTGAGCACGTCTCTATTAAAAAATTCAAATCCTGAAGCTAGTTGTGTTCTAAAATTTATAATACCAGAGTAATACCAATTGGTCTCTGGTATTTTACTTCCAAAGAGGCTATTTATCTCAAATCGATCTGTTGTTTTACGTACAAACTCTTGATCTCTTGCAATAGCAAAACCTAAGTTAGTAATGAGTTTTGTGTCCCAGTTTATCTTTTCATTTTTATAATTTAGATCTTGACTTAGATTAAAACTACCGGCTATATTTGAAGTTCCGCCACCTTGCCATTCATCATTAAAAGCACTTTGATTAAATAAAGCCTGAAGCATTCCTTTACTCTTCCAACCTAAAACAATAGAATCTTTCTTTTCTTTTTTAGGATTTTCTTGTGCAAAAAGGGATAGTGGGAGGATGCAAATGGCTAAAGATGCTATAAAAATGCGCATTATTCCTGAGATTTTAATAAGCGCGCAAAATTAGGTGAAATAGTAAAAAAATCAAATATGATTATTTCTTTTTCTTAAACAAAGGTACCGAAGAGCAGGCTTCTCCAAAGAGTAAACTTTTTGCTATAGGTTGTAGTTTTTCGATAAGTAATAAGTATGCATTTTCAGGCACAGGTTTGTTTGTGCATCCTTTTACAATAATCGGACTGTCTTGAAAAGGCGTTGTGTCTAATGCTGTAATAGCTTCCGTATATAGAATGGTTTCTAGCATTTCTAGAGAGCCTGTTATTGTTTTTTTGGCAACTCCTTGTAGTTGTGTTGCGACGAGCATATATGCCCAAGCAGGAATGATAGCATCCGTACTACAGAACAGTGCAACATAGGTATCTTGATATTGTGTCCAGTTATGGTTGGCTACGCTTTCGCGAAAGCTTTTTTCTCGTAATATAAAACCTTGCTCTAACCACTGTGAAATATCCAACGTCATACGTGTTCCAGAAGCATATAAATCTTCAAGATCAAAAGTAATAAGTTTGCTATTAGCAACTCTATTTACAATTTCTTCCATAGTGTGTTATTTTCTAAGTGGTCTTTAATTCTAAGATTGCTTCTTTACTCATTTTAGAGTTTTAGCGACAGTAAGTTTTTATTTTTTTGTGTAGAAAAGTTACAAAAAAATAAAAACAACTACCAAGCTCCTTTTAGGGATTTGGGTTTTAATTATAACATCCCTAACTCTAACTTCGCTTCTTCACTCATCTATATTGGTGTTAAACGGAAAGTTCACTATATTTTGTAAAGAAAAAATTACAAAATCTATTGAACAACCACCAAGTTCCTTGGTTTAGTATGAGTGGTTTCTAGCAGTTTTACAACATCCCTAATTCTAACTTCGCTTCTTCACTCATAAGATCTTGAGACCAAGGAGGGTCGAAGGTGATTTCAACTTCACAGTCATTCACACCTTTGATAGATTTTACTTTCTCTTCTACCTCTAGCGGAAGTGTTTCTGCGACAGGACAATTTGGTGTAGTTAATGTCATTAAGATTTTTGTATCGTAATCTTCATTAACAAATACGTCATAAATCAATCCAAGTTCGTAGATATCTACAGGAATTTCAGGATCGAATATTGTTTTGATCACGCGAACTATTTTTTCGCCTAACTCTTCTGTGTTTATAGTGGTATCTGTTGTATCGCTCATTGTCTACTAGTTTAATTGTGTTTGATATGCTACAGCATATAACTTTATTTGTTTGATCATGCTCACAAGGCCATTCGCTCTGGTAGGAGATAAATGTTCTTTAAGTCCAATCTCATCTATAAATGCGGTATCTGCATCTATAATGTTTTGAGGAGATTGTCCAGAAAATGCTCTAATTAGAATCGCAATAATACCTTTGGTAATAATCGCATCACTATCGGCAGTAAAATGAATCGTTTCATCTTTCAGATCAGCATGCACCCATACTTTACTTTGGCATCCCTTAATGATATAATCGTCTGTTTTGTATTTCTCATCTATAAGAGGTAGTGACTTTCCTAAATCAATCATATACTCATAACGTTGCATCCAGTCCTCAAACATAGAAAACTCGTCAATAATCTCTTCTTGTATTTCTTGTATTGCTGCCATAATTAAAATATAAAGCGGGTTGCTTTTAAAATTTCTGTGCCTTCATCATATAGTGTAAGCGTATCCTTTTTAATGATAAACTCTTTTGGACTCGCAAAGATATTTAAAAACTGTCTTTCTTTTTTCATTGCCTCTTTATCACACAATATTTTTGTGCCCATTGCTGGAGAAAATGTAACCGTATTGTTAGATTTTGTAAAACCAACACTATAGGTGTTACATCCAGAGAATCCAGAAATTTTTGATACACGGTCATTGATTTTTAAATTAAGATCCGCTCCTTGTATAGGTCGATCATATAATGTATTCACAACAAAAGCTCCTGCAAAAATAACAGGTTCATCCTGAGAAGTTGCCTCTTGAGTCGTGTTACATGAGTATGCGATACCCAGAGAAATCAATAAAATAAAAAATCGTACAACCATTGTATGAACATTTAGGCAAAGATAGTGCCCAAATAACCAACTGTCACCTTGACGGCATAGAAATTACAAATGTTTGTATAGATACCACATAGGACGATAGATGTCGTGTAGTAATTGAAAATCAAGAGATTGAACACCTCCTTTTGAAAAACCTAATTTGTTGTAAAAAGACATCGCTTGCGGGTGTTGATCCATAGCATCTAGCCAGATGAGGTTATGCTTTGTTTCTTGCGCACGTTTTTCTGCATACATCATGAGTTGTTTCCCAACCCCTTTACCTTGTATCGTTGTGTCTAAATAAATGCGGTGTACTTTAAAACTAAGAGTATCTGGTTGTTCAGGATAGGTGCAATTTTCTATGATTTTTAAAATGCCTATGATTTTATACTCTCTGTTAAGTGCGCTTTCGCGAAAGCGTACAAAGTAATAATACGACCCTTTTTCATGAAGTTCTTTTTTAAGATTTTCAGAATTATATTGCGAGTTAAGGTACCAATGACCTTGGTCTTCCCAGAAATGCGAGTATGCTGGCGGATAAATACGCTGCATTAATTCAAAAAGATCTGATTGATCTTCTAGCGTAATGGGTTGTAATGCTAACTGGTCAGAAATGGTAATCATACCTATAATTAAGAGAGCATCATCACAGCACGTTCTACGCCTTTTACAAAGGTGTCTATCTCTTCTTTTGTATTGTAAAACGCAAAAGAAACCCTTACCGTCCCAGGAATCTTAAAAAATTCCATAATAGGTTGTGCGCAATGATGTCCTGTGCGTACAGCAATCCCTAATTTATCTAAAATAGTACCTATATCATACGGATGAATAGTGCCAACATTAAAAGAAATCACAGCCGTTTTCTCTTTTGATTCCCCGTAAATTTTAAGACCTTCAATTTGAAGTAGTTTTTCTGTCGCGTATTGAAGCAATTCTTCTTCATAACGCGCAATGACATCAAAACCTATGGCATTCATATAGTCTAGTCCAACGCCTGCTGCAATAACACCACATATATTAGGAGTTCCAGCTTCAAATTTGTGAGGTAGACCTGCATACGTTGTTTTCTCAAAAGTCACCTGATCTATCATCTCACCACCTCCTTGATAAGGAGGGAGCTTTTCTAGCAACCCTTCTTTACCATATAAGATACCAACGCCTGTTGGACCACAGATTTTATGCGCACTGGCTACATAAAAATCAGCATCTAGTGCTTGTACATCTGGTTTGATATGGGGTGTTGCCTGCGCACCGTCTATCACTACAGCAGCGCCTACTTTATGAGCTTCTGCGATGATGTGTTCTATAGGGTTTACAGTTCCTAATGCGTTTGATACGTGGTTTACAAATACGAGTTTGAGGTTGGTTGAGATTGCTTTCGCGAAAGCGTCCATATCCAACTCTCCGCTTTGCGTCATAGGAATCACTTTTAGAATAGCTCCAGTACGTTCACATAGCATTTGCCATGGTACAATATTACTATGGTGTTCTAAAGCTGAAACGAGTATTTCGTCTCCTTTCTGTAAAAGAGAACTGTACCCATTTGCGATGAGATTAATGGCATGGGTTGTGCCCGCAGTAAGGATAATTTCATGTGACTTCTCTGCATTAAAATGCTTCTGAATTTTAATACGTGCTTCTTCATATGCGTCTGTAGCTTCTTGCGAAAGTGCATGTACACCTCTATGAATATTTGCATTGTAATTAGAATAATAATCTACAATCGCATCAATCACCGCTTGAGGTGTTTGAGAGGTCGCTGCATTATCAAAATAAATTAAGGGCTGACCATTTACTTTTCTAGAAAGTATAGGGAAATCTTTTCGGATATTTTGAACGTCAAATGTTGTTTTTGATTCGGTAGCTGCCATCTTCAATGCCTTCGTTTTATTAAAATACCCGCTTGCGGCGGGTATTTTAATATGTGATTTGTAATTTATTTCTTATACATCAAATCCAATACTTACCCCAATTTTCTTAGCGATTAGTTTGGTAATGCGTTGTTTTAATTGCGGAATTTTCACACTAGATAATACCGTATTTGCAAAAGCATACATTAATAAAGCTCTTGCTTCTTTTTTTGCAATTCCTCTTGATTGTAAATAAAACAAAGCACTTTCATCAAGTTGTCCTATCGTACAACCGTGAGAACAACGTACATCATCTGCAAAAATCTCTAGCTGAGGTTTTGAGTTGATCGTCGCTTTATCATCTATTAATATATTATTGTTAGATTGATATGCGTTTGTTTTTTGAGCTTCTTTTTCTACAACTACTTTTCCATTAAAAACACCTGTGGAGCTATCTGCAAAAATTCCTTTGTAATCTTGGTGTGATTCACAGTTAGGTTCTATATGGTGTACGAGTGTATTATGATCTACATGTTGTTTTTCTCCTATAAGTGTAATCCCTTTTAAGATAGAATCCATGTATTCTCCTTTCTGGTAATAATTAAGATTATTACGAGTGATGTTTCCACCAAGAGAGAATGTATGTACAGAAACAATACTTTCTCTGTGTTGTTCTATTTCTGTAGTATCTACTAAAGAAGCGTTTAGTTTGTCATTTTGTATTTTATAATAATCTATCAAAGCACGTTTTCCGGCATAGATCTCAGTCACTGTATTTGTAAATATAGCGCTGTCAGAAAGACTTTGGTGACGTTCTATAATCTGTACTTCAGAGTTTTCTTCGGCCACAATAAGATTGCGAGGCTGTAAAAGAGCTGCTTCTTTTGATCCTGTTGCAAAATGAATAATTTGAATAGGCTTATCTGCTACTTTTCCTTTTGGGATGTAGATATACGCGCCATCTTTTGCATAAGCAGTATTTAAAGATGTTAAGCTTTTTTCTTTTACAATCTTATTAAAGTATACATCAATAACTTGTTGATACTTAGGTTTTGTAAGTGCAGAGTTCATCGTACATACGTCAATCCCGTCATGTGTAGTCGAGGATAAGTGTGCATTAAAAACGCCGTCTACAAAAATGATATTATAAGTGTCAATATCATTGATGAAATAACGCTCTACATCTTTAAAATCTAAAGAAGATTCTTTAGAAGGAAAGATATTGTAGTTTTCCTTTAAAATGCTATTAAGTGATGTATACTTCCAGGCTTCATCCTTTTTTGTAGGGAAGCCTTCTGCTTCAAATGTTTTTATAGCGTTTCCACGTACATCGTATATAGGAGAATCAGGATCTAGACTGTCCTGAAAAACGATATGTGAACTTACTAATTTATCTTTTAAACTCATGTCTTTTTTTGGTTTCAAGTTTAAGGTGTAACGTTTAAAAAGTTAACTCTTAAATTTTGTTCCTTTATATTCTTTCTTGTTGAGATAACTGATGAAATTAGATATACGCTTACTTAAGTACTCGCAATCGGTAATTAATTTTTCAAAGGTTATTTCATTTATATATTCCCAATCTAATAATCTATATAGTTGAGATCTTGTTTCTCCTGCTGAACCTTTTGCTATAGCTAAAAATTGTCTGAATTCTAGATTTCCGTCACGTTCAAAACCTTCTGCTATATTATCCATTATGGATCCTGCTGAGCCACAAATTTGATCTTTAAGTTTAAAATTTTGCTTTAGTTCTGTTGATGTAGCGATCAAAATGATCTCTTTGTTTAATGCATGAGCATCTTGCCATATTCTTAAATCTTCAAAACGCTTTACAGTAGCCATTTAAACTTTAGACTTGAAACTTTTAAACAAGCTCTTCTTTAAGCCAGTCGTATCCTTTTTCTTCAAGTTCGTGTGCCAATTCTTTGCCACCCGTCTTTACAATTTTACCATCCATCAATACGTGTACTACGTCTGGTACGATATAATCTAATAATCTTTGATAGTGTGTAATCACAAGAACAGCATTGTCTTCGCTTTTTAGTTTATTGACACCATTAGCTACAATACGTAATGCATCAATATCAAGACCAGAATCTGTCTCATCAAGAATAGCAAGTTTAGGTTCAAGCATTGCCATTTGAAAAATCTCATTACGTTTCTTTTCTCCTCCAGAGAATCCTACGTTAAGAGATCTAGATAAAAACTTACGATCTATCTCAAGAAGTTCTGATTTTTCGCGTATCATTTTAAGCATATCACTTGCAGGCATATCTTCTAGGCCTTTAGCTTTACGATTTTGATTGATCGCCGTTTTTATGAAATTTGTTACAGATACACCAGGAATTTCAACTGGGTACTGAAAAGATAAAAAGACCCCTTCATGTGCACGTTCTTCCGGATCCATTTCTAGAATAGATGCTCCATTGAGATCAATATCACCATCAGAAACTTCGTATTCTTCTTTTCCAGCGATCACAGATGCTAATGTACTTTTCCCAGAACCATTAGGTCCCATGATTGCGTGTACTTCACCAGCTTTGATTTCAAGATTGATTCCTTTAAGGATATCTTTTTCTTCTATACCTGCGTGCAGATTTTTTACTGTTAACATAGTGTTTTTTATTACTTTTTGTTTCAGGTCGTTTACTTTCCTGTTTCTATTTTAATAGGTGCTTCTCCTTTTGGCTCTAGCACTTTGATAATTTCTTTAATAGTGACAATCTCTTCCCAGACATCGCTACCTTCTGGTTTAGGGTTGATTTCTCCTCTTATGACAACAGGTACCATATCAAACTTGTCTCTTTGCTTTGATGCAGCTTGTTTAATTAATGTTTCGGACATGTCGTCTAAGGTAACACCGTAGATAACATTTTTACCCATAATAACG
>CAKZKZ010000103.1 GCA_937124495.1 uncultured Dokdonia sp.
GACGGAGGTGTACATAAAACGGATAATATAAATGATCCTATTATAGGATGGGAAAATCTTAATAACAATTATCAAACCTATCAATATTATCATGTAGCACTTGACCAAGTAGAAGGGTCAAATATTATATTAGGTGGTGCACAAGATAATTCAACAACAATAGGAGGTACAGATGCAGCAGGTGTAGCAGGAATATTTGTTCCCACAATACCTACTCCTAATAATAATACAGAGATGTTTAGCCTTTTTGGCGGTGATGGTGTAGCAGTAGGTATTGCAAGAAGAGGAGCAGATAATGATGTACAATTATATCTAGGTTCACAAGGAGGGCAGATTATTACAAACCTTCCTAATCCTAGAGATATTACTCCAGCGGATGCAGAGAGTAGTATTTTTGTAACGTATTTTTATCTTGATCCTGATAATACAGATGCATTGTATTATGCAGATGGTGGTAGAATGTTTAGGACAACAAATGCAGAAAATGTAAATCCAAATACATGGGAAGACATGGGTAATCTAGCAATTAATCAAAATCTAAGACAATTTGCTACTACTAGAGGAACCTATGATCCTGCAACAAGTTATTTGTTAATTGGAGGACAAAGTGGAGGTATCTTTAAACTTAACGATCCTCAAAATGCAGCAGATTTATCTGAAGCAATTAATATAACACCTCCCGATGCTTCTACAGCAAGTGGAACTATTGTAACAGGATTTGCAATTCATCCTACAAACCCAGATATTGTCATGGCTGTTTATGGTAATTATAATATCACTAATATTTTTATTACAAATAATGCTACTAGTGACAATCCAACGTGGGAAGTTATAGAACGTAACTTATCTGCGCATTCTATACGTTCAACGGCAATTACAGAAGTAGATGGTCAAACAGGGTATTATGTAGGGACAGCAAGGGGATTGTATAGTAGTCCAGACCCGACAGAAGTCGATTGGTTACTTGAAGGAGGAGGACGCATAGGAATGGCTTTGGTAAGTGGTCTTGTGTACCGTCCTTCTGATAATAATCTTCTTATAGGAACGCATGGTAACGGAATGTATGATACTGTAGCAACGGTACTTTCTGTAGATGACTTTGCTGAAAATGACACAGAAAATATACTACGTGTTTTTCCTAATCCTACAAGTGATCTTTTAAACTTTAGAACCTCTGGAGCCAATAGTATTTCAGGATATCAAATTATAGATTATACAGGTCGCGTTATAAGTGAAGAGTCTGTAGAAAATCTTTCTCAAGGAACCATAGATGTAAGTACATATGCAAATGGCGTTTATTTTATAAGTGCTATGACTCAGAATAATGGCAGCGTAGTTACTCGATTTATTAAGAGGTAAGTAAAACTGTTCATGTCATAAAAAAACCCGCCTGATAAGGCGGGTTTTTTAGTTTTATAAAGTAGCAGTATTAGTTCTTCCACTCGTTGTCTTCACGATGTATATCTGCCATTAATGTACTAGGATCAATAGTCATTGATTTTATTTTTGACATAGGAATATCTACAGTAAACGTATATGTAGGATGTGTCCAAGCCCAATCTTCTAATTGCGTATAATTTGTTGTATTTGGCTTTTCTTTACGCATCATACGTAAAGGCACATAATACATAGACGCTCCCTTATTAGTCGTTATCTGTAAATCTATAGGCATAGGCATGCGCCCTTTTCGCGAAAGCGTAATTTTAGTTTTATTACCATCTGCGACAACTTCTGTAATAGCGTAGTCTATCGTATTTGTGGTTTGTGTCCAATCCATAAGATACCAGTCAAGTTGTATTCCAGATACTTTCTCTGCGGTACGTTTAATGTCATTTGGCGTTGGATGCTTAAAAGCAAAATCATTGAAATACTTTTTTAAGGTCTTTGCGAGATTTTCTTCTCCAATAATATAGCCTAGTTGAGAAAGAAAAATAGCTCCTTTACTGTAAGCAGCAACACCATAGGCAAAGTTTCTATTATAGCGATCTGCATGTGTTGTTTGAGGTTGCTCATACCCGCTTTCAACAAGTCTGTAATAACCACCATAAGATCCAGAAAAAGGATTGTCTTTGTTTTGCTCCATTACCTCATTCATGGCAAGTGCAGAAATATAAGACGTAAAGCCTTCGTCCATCCACTCGTGTTTTGCTTCATTACTAGCTAGTAAGAATTGAAACCAGGTATGTGCAAATTCGTGAGCTGTTACTCCAACAAGACTACCAAAGCTACGTTCTCCAGTAATTAATGTACACATAGCATACTCCATACCTCCATCACCTCCTTGTATCACAGAGTATTGTTTGTATGGATATGTGCCAACATGTTTATTAAGATACGAAAGAATAGCAGCTGTTTTAGGTTGTAACTTTTTCCAGTTTTCTATAATTTCAGGATTATTTTTATATAAGAAATGTAATTCTACACCATTTTCTGCAATGATCGTATCGTGACGATAATTAGGATCTGCTGCCCACGTAAAATCGTGTACGTTTGGCGCTACAAAATGCCATGTATATTTTCCTCTTTTTGTCTTTGGTGTTGCAGAAGCACCTTTATCTTGATATCCATGTCCTACTTCATTTCCATTTTGAACATATCCTGTTCCGCCTAATGTGAAATCTGCATCTATGGTGATTTTTACATCAAAATCTCCCCATACACCATGAAATTCACGTGCAATGTAGGGATCTGCATGCCATCCTTCAAAATCATATTCGGCAAGTTTAGGATACCATTGTGTCATAGATAAAGCAACACCTTCTTTATTGTTACGACCACTACGACGTATTTGAACAGGTACTTGACCCGTAAACTCCATATTAAATGTTGTTTTTTGACCAGGAAGAATTGGTTTTGCTAATGTGACTTCTAGTACAGTACCTGCAACAGTATAGGATAGGTTTTTACCATCTTGATGAAGGCTGTTTACCTTCATAAATCCTATTTCATCAGGAGCTAGTTTACTTATTCTATCACCTACACGAGCGTCTGCGTCTGCTATAGCACGAGATCGTACATCCATTTCACTACCTGGTTGAAAGGCATTAAAATAAAGATGATAAAAAACCTGTGTTAGTGTGTCTGGAGAGTTGTTTGTATAGGTCAACTCTTGTTTTCCATCATACTGATAGTTGTTTACATTCATGTCAATTTCCATGTTGTAGTCAACATGTTGTTGCCAATACGAAGTGTTTTGAGCAGTTGTATTTGCTATAGAAAAAGCACATACACCCACAAAAAGGATAGATTTTAGAATAGATTTCATCATCAATAATTATTTATTTAATTCTGCCAATTTAAAGGCATTATACATATTTGCTATTTTACCAGATTTAGAGAGCTCGTTAAATTTTGCTCGCTTTGATGGATCACCACCTATAATAACAGCATTTGTAATAGGTAATCCACTTGCTATAATAATTTGTTTTACTCTTTTAGCTTTAAGTTTAGGGTAATAACTACGTAGCATGGCTGCTATCCCTGCTACATTAGGAGCGGCCATAGAAGTACCTCCCAGAAATTCATACGTATTATTTGGCGTAGTAGACCATATATGTTCGCCTGGGGCAAATATATCTACATTTGATTTCCCGTAGTTAGAAAAAGAAGCAACGACCTCACTACCGTAGGTGTCATCTAAAGCACCTATGGTTAAAAAAGTATCACTCATTTCTGAAATATTGTCTAATTGATCATTAGGATATACTCTATTGGAAGGATCATCTAGATTGAGTGCTTCATTACCTGCAGCATTTACAATAAGAACATCATTTTTAGCAGCATATTTAATAGCGTCATATACCCATTCAGGATTTTGTGCATAGTATTTTCCAAAAGAAGTATTGATCACTTTTGCACCGTTATCTACAGCATATCGAATCGCAAGTGCAATATCTTTATCATATTCATCCCCACCGGGAACAGCACGTAATACCATAAGTTTAATATTCCTATTTGCGACTCCATTCATACCAATACCATTACCGCGTTGTGCGGCAATAATACCTCCTACATGAGTACCGTGTTTTGCTCCATCTATATCTGGACCACTCACTTGATTATTACCATACGATGTATCTGTAATATCATAAGGATTGTCTCCTAATACTTTTCTGTAATTGACTTCTAGGGCGTAGTTTTTTAATTGACTATCAATCTGTACCAAATCTCCTTTTATATTTTTTATAAATGTTGGGATAGAATCTTCATATTGAAACATCTGCGATAGAAGTGCCATATGGTTTTGAAGCTCTTCACTAGGGTTTTTTATGGCTTTTAATTCTTTAAGAGTATAGGTCTCTTTACCTATTTTTTTTGAAACAACATTATGCGATGCTTTTACTTGTCTAAGTATTTGGGTGTATTCTTGATTAATCTGCTGTAACTCTCCATATTTCTTATTACGCTCAGCTCTCGCTTTTTGATACGTATCAAAAGTTTTCTTTTTATTGGGAGGGATTTGAGCAACAGTTTTGCCTTTAAATTCAGTGTCGTAGCGATCTATAATTCTAGCAAGTTCAAGTTGTTCTGTTTCTATATCGCCTAAAAAGTTCCATCCGTGAATATCATCTATATATCCATTATTATCATCGTCTTTTCCGTTACCTGCAATTTCTTTAGGATTTGTCCAGATGACATTTTTTAAATCTTCATGATTGATATCTATACCGCTATCTATAACAGCAACGATGGTTTGTTTTCCTGATTTTCCAGGCAGGATTTCTGTATATGTTTTTTCGATACTCATCCCTGGAATGGTATCTTTTATTAAATCTTTTGATGCCCAAGATTTTTCTTGAGCTTCTGTAAGCGGTGAAATTTTTAAGGGGTTGCTATCTACATTTGCTTGTACAACAGTAACAAGAGGTGCGGGTGCGTCACATGCTACTACAAAAGTAGTAATGATAATAACGAGGGTGATTTTTTTAAAAATAGGGTGCATTTTATAGAGTTATAAATTTAAATAATTTCTTCTAGAGTAAAAGTATCTTTAAGCCGTACTCCTTTTTCTGTGTGTTGTACGGTAATGATAGGATTGTGAGCATCATGTTCTAACCAAAGATAATATCCTTGATCTGCAGCTGTATTTAAAAAAACTTCTTTTTCATCAAGTGTTAAGAAAGGGCGTGTATCATATCCCATAACAAAAGGCAAAGGCAAATGCCCTGCGGTAGGAAGTAAATCTGCCATAAACACAATCGTTTTATCTTGATAGGTAATATGAGGAATCATTTGTTTGTCTGTGTGACCATCTGCAAAAAAGAGGCCAAACCCTAACTCTGAAGATTCTTGAAAAGAAGTTCCTTTTCTTTTGATAAATTTTAATTGTCCGCTCTCTTCCATAGGAAGTATATTTTCTTTTAAGAAAGAAGCTTTTTCTCTTCTGTTGGGTTGTGTAGCCCATTTCCAATGATCTTCATTACTCCAGAACGTAGCATTTTTAAATGCAGGTTCATATCCGGTTCTGTCTTTATTCCATTGTACAGAGCCTCCACAATGATCAAAATGAAGATGTGTCATAAAAACATCAGTAATATCATCTTTATGAAATCCATGTTTTGCTAGTGATGTGTCTATGGTATCATTTCCCCATAGATGGTAATAGCTATAAAATTTCTCCGTTTGTTTTTCTCCCATCCCTGTATCTATAAGGATAAGCCGATCTCTATCTTCTATAAGCATACAACGCGCAGCGATATCAATCATATTATGAGCATCTGCTGGATTAGTGCGTGTCCATAAACTTTTAGGAACGACACCAAACATAGCACCACCATCTAGTTTAAAATTACCTGCTTCAATGGGATATATTTTCATAAGAGTTACTCGTATATTTTGGAAGATAAGAAATAAAAGTTGTGTTGGGAATGTGTGCGCTTTCGCGAAAGCGTATAAAACCACATACTTCTTATATTTAAAATCTTTGCAAAATAATGAAAAAGGCATTTTAACAAAGATTTCTCAATGTCTTTTTAACAAAGAATTGTATATTCCTTACTTGTGAAGTAGTTTTAAGTTTTTAAATAAGAATATATGTTAGAGTTAGCAGGAATCATTATTCTGGGAATCATTGCGCAGTGGGTGGCTTGGCGATTAAAACTGCCAGCCATACTCCCTCTTATTTTGATAGGTCTTTTTGTAGGGCCTTTTTCTACATTATTATCCGATGATGGAACTAAGTGGATAGAGCCGATCTGGAATGGTGTAGAAGGGTTTTTTCCAGGAGAGAGCTTGTATTATTTTGTATCACTTGCCATAAGTATTATTCTTTTTGAAGGAGGACTTACACTTAAGCGATCGGAGATTAAAAATATAGGCCCAGTAATTACAAAATTAATTACCCTAGGAAGTCTGGTGACTTTTTTAGGAGGAGGGGTAGCTGCTTATTTTATATTTGGTCTAAGCCTTAAGATTTCTTTCTTGTTTTCTGGACTTATTATAGTGACAGGACCTACAGTGATTTCTCCCATTTTACGGAATGTGCCACTTAAAAAAGACGTATCGTCTGTATTAAAATGGGAAGGGATATTAATCGACCCTATTGGAGCATTGGTCGCAGTATTAGTATATGAATTTATTGTTGCAGGAGAAGGAGGAGAGTTTACGATTACGGCACTTAAAGAGTTTGGTAAAATTGTACTTTTTGGAAGTACATTTGGATTCTCTTTTGCGCATGCACTTGCGTTTTCTACAAAAAAGAATTTAATACCTCATTACCTTTTAAACGTCTTTACATTATCTGCGGTACTTGGTGTTTTTGTAATGTCTGATGCCTTTGCTCATGAATCTGGCCTGCTCGCTGTTGTTGTGATGGGGATGGTACTAGGTAATATTAACCTTCCTAATCTTAAAGAACTCTTGTATTTTAAAGAATCATTAAGTGTATTATTGATTTCTATTTTATTTATCCTTCTTTCTGCAAATATCAATATAGAAGATTTACAATTAATATATAGATGGGAAACTGCTGTCTTGTTTCTTGTGGTTGTATTTCTGATACGACCTATAGGAGTATTTTTGAGCACACAAGGGTCTGATCTCAAAATGAATGAACGTATTTGTATAAGTTGGGTAGGGCCACGAGGGAGTGTTGCGGCAGGGATTGCTTCACTATTTGGATCAAAATTATTACTAAAAGGAGAGCCAGGCGCTGAGTATATTACACCACTTGTCTTTATGATCGTGTTAGGAACCGTATTATTAAACGCTACTACGGCGCGTGTTTTTGCTAAGATGATAGGGGTTTTTCTTAAAAAATCTGACGGAATACTCATTGTAGGCGCTTCTGAAGTCTCTAGATTAATCGCTCGATATTTACAACGTAATAATAGACATGTGGTGCTTTTGGATAGCAATAGTAATAGTGTACGTATGGCAAAAGAACTAGAATTAGAAGCGATCGAAGCCAATATATACTCAGATGATATCACAGATAATATAGAGCTTAATCACGTAGGTTATGTCATGGCACTTACAGGAAGTAGTGAGATTAATAATTATGCTGTGAGTCGATTTAAAAAACAGTTTGGAGAAAATGGTTCTTATAGACTGATTTCTAAACGAGAGATGGACGATCCTACTAGTATTCCTAAAGAAGGACTTTTTTCAACCACAGATGACTATATAAACTTAACTGAGGTTGCTAGAAAATACCCAACCATTCAAGAAATATCTGTAAACTCTCAGGAAGAGTATAAAGCGCTAGTAGATAAGATATTGAAAGAAAAGGAAATGATTCCACTTTTTGTCAAAGAAAAAGATGGATCTATTGATATTCTAAATTCTTTTGTGGAAGAGGTAGAATTAGCATCCTTTGAAGGTAGTAAAGTCGTATACCTAGGAAAACCTATGATAGCAGAGATAGAAAACACAGAAAATTAAACGTATTTTCAAGTGTTTTTTGCTAGTTTATAATAGGTGTTGTAATATTTGATACAAAGTGCGCTTGCGCGAAAAAACATCCAGACGACAAAAGCAAGCCAAATCCCTTTAAGATCCCATTCCAAGTATTTACCTAGGTAAATCATAGGTATAAAACCTAAAAAAGTAGCAACTAGAAGTGTATTGCGTAAATAGGCCATTTCTCCTAATCCTTTAAATATGGAATCTAACGTAAATGCAATGGAGTTGAGAGGCTGCATCAGAATCACAATATAAAAGACACTATAAAATGCTGTAAGAACGGCTTCTTCATTGGTGAATAGTTCGCCAGCTGCAGTGTACCCTATCGTTGCTGCGATCATTAATAATCCTGCTACGATGAGATTATAGGTGTTTACTCGTTTGGTAAGTAACCAGAGGCCTTTATAATTCTTGGCTCCCAATAACCTACCTCCTAATACATTTCCGGCAGCGCCATACCCATCAATAAAGAAGGCTGTAAATAACCAGATATTGGCTGCAATAGTATGCGCTGCAACACTAGCAGTTCCTAGGGCAGTTGCTTCTTTTACTGCAAGAATCAGTGCAATATTTAGAGAAAGAGAACGTACAAAAAGATTTAGACTCATACTTACGAGTCTATTTATTTCTGGATGTAACGGAAAGCGTAATCGTAAGGATATGTTTGTTTTTGCCAATAAAAAGATCAGCGCCATAATGGCCATAATCGCTTGTGATAGTAAGCTCGCCCAAGCAGCTCCTTTCACGCCCATAGGCTCTATAAAACCTTCAATTCCGTAGACTAGCGCAAAATCAAGCCCTATATTGATACCAGCTCCAGACATGGCAACAAGCATTGGCCAAAACGTATTCTGTAATCCTCTAAAAATCCCAAAGACAGCAAATGTAAATAAGGTAAGCGGGAATCCCCATACTCTGATATTGTAATAATCTATACCTAGGTCTAGAACCATTCCTTTGGCATTGAGAAATGTAAAAATCTCTTCTACAAAAAAATAAGTGCCTCCTAGAACAATAAAACTGAGTAAAATATTAAAAAAGATAGCTTGTGCAGGGAGTACTTTGATATCTTCTAATTTTCCAGCACCTAGATTTTGAGAAATAATGGCAGAGATGGCACTTCGGGTTTGCCCCAATATCCAAATAAGCATTGATAAAAATGCACCTACAATACCCACAGCCGCCAGTGATTCTGTACTATATGCAGGCATATTACCTACCACAGCCGCATCGGTACTGGAAAGCACAGGCTCTGCAATTCCAGCAATGATCGCAGGAATTGCTAGTTGTTGAATCCGTTTAAAGGTGATGTCTATGGGTGCTTTTGAATTGGTCAATGATTTGTTTTAGATGGATTAATTGTGGTAGACTTAGGATAAAAGAAGTTCATAACAATAGAACGGATGCTCGCTTTGTTTTGGGAAATAAATATTTCCAAGGCGTTTATATCCTCTCTGTTCATAAAATTTTTGATTTCTTGCGTTTTGGCTAAAGGTATCCAAACGTATGGAAGTGGCTTTTTTTGCTTTCGCGAAAGCTTCTGCATACTCCATTAATTGAACCGCATACCCTTGTTTTTGAAATGACGGATGAACGGCAAGTCTATGGATATATAAGTTGTTTTCATTTGGCGAAAGCCAGTGTATAGACGTATACTCATCATCCATAAATGTAGAAATGACAAGAGTGCCTGCAATCTTATTTTCTACCTTTAAGACATAGAGTTCTTTACGTTCAATATCCCTTTCAAAAGCCTGTTTTGAGGGGTAATGTTCGTTCCATTGATAAATTCCTTTAGATATCATCGCTTGAGCACAAGCTTTTGTAAGAAGTAGAATTTCGGGGATTTCCGAAGTTTTTGCGGGTACAATCACAGATATAGCCTATTTTTGTTTTATATATAGCTAAAATAAGTCTTATTCTATGAAAAATATACTTGTTCCTATAGGTTCCTCTGATGCCGCCATTACGACCTTACAATATGCGATTAATCTTGCTCAAAAGATTGATGCCAATGTATATGTAATTTCAGTTTTTCAAGAGTTTTCAAGAGTAGGTGGGATGTCAAAAGTAAACACCTTACTTAAAGAAGAATCAGAAAATCGTATTGATGCCGTACTTCAATCTGTAGATAAGAAAGAAGTGTCTGTCATTGCGCATCCTATTAAGGGAGAAATTCTTGAGGGTGTGAAGCGATTTAATAAGCATGTTCCTGTAGATTTAATGATATTGTCGCCTCGTAGTAATTCACAAAGAGAGGAAGTATATCTAGGAAAAACCTCAGGAAAATTAGTGAAGGAAACAAATATTCCTGTGTTAGTGATTCCAGATGATGAAATCTTTAAGATACCAGGAAAGATATTAATGGCATTTAAGGACGGAAAGTTTTCTAAAAAGAAAATGTTAGAACCTGTTTGCAAATTCCAAAAACATTTTGATAGTAAAGTCCATCTTTTGCATGTAGAGACCCCAGAAAGTACTCCAGAAATGCTAGAAGTGAGTGGGAAACTTAAAAAAATAAGTGATTCCTATACGCAAACTAAAAATGCAACCACCTATCAAGGTGTTTTAGAGCATTTCAAAAGCCATGATCCAGATATGATCTGTGTTGTACGCAGAAAGCGCGGTTTCTTTAAGAAATTATGGGAAGCAAATGCGGTGTTAAAAAGAGATTTTTATACCACAAAACCATTACTTATTTTACGAGTACAGGAGTAATAATATCAAAAAGGTAATTTCGATACAATTTCTTTCAGAAATCACTCAATCACCTTTTTGTGTATGGGGATGTAGCTCAGCTGGCTAGAGCGTTTGACTGGCAGTCAAGAGGTCGTGGGTTCGACTCCCATCTTCTCCACAAAGTATAGAAAGGCTTCACAGGGATGTGAGGCTTTTTTATGCGAGGTATACCAAAACTGTTTCTTCTTCTAATAGGGAAGGCTTCCTTTATTTTTCAGGAAAATAATCTTGCAAGAGATTTTTATCCTGTTTGAGATCATATATAATGTTTTCCAAAGCATTTTTAATTTCTATTTTACCTGAGGAAGAAATTAAATCAGTTAATGTTATTCTACTATTATCAGGAGATTTAATCTTAATAGATATGATATTGTCCCTGATGAATTCTAATACTCTGATTAATTTTTGGTTAATAGTATTTGGCATTTTTATGTCTTCAAATGCTTTTTTTATAAGCTCTTTGATGAGAATTGGTTTTAAAGGTAGCTCTTCTTCAATTCTCAGTATTTTTATGAGTCTTAACACATTTTTTTTTTCATTTTCATTATTTCCAAAATCTCTCTGTTTATGAGGATTCATCTTTAGTGTTTTTGAACCATTTGAAAATTTAGGATTCTTGAAAAGGTTATAATCATTTTTACCTCTAATGAAATCTGTCCGTAATACAGGGACCACATCAATGATCTGTTCTTGACCTTGAATGTTATAAATCAAACCTAAAGAAACTTTTTGTTTGCGAATATTAATTAGATCAGGATCATTAAAGTTGTATTTTAAAAAATTATGTAGTGCATTAAACATATCACTTTCTCTAGAAAAGCTTGTTTTCTTGAATTTGACTAATATATCTAGATCAGATAATCCACTTAATGCTGTTCCTTCCGCGACTGATCCTTGATATGTTGCTTTTCCAAGTAGAT
>CAKZKZ010000104.1 GCA_937124495.1 uncultured Dokdonia sp.
CCTCTGTCACTGATCCTCGTGGATATACTATGTATTACACGTACGATTTGCAAAACAGATTAAAACTGGTCAAAGACCAAGATGGAAAAGTGTATAGTAAAAATAAGTATCACTATGGTATTAATAATTAATAAAAATCGGAAACAGATGAAAAAATTTATAATCACCGTCGCTTTACTACTTCCGATACTTGTCATCGGACAAAGCCAAGATAGAAATTACGTGAAATCTACCAGCTATCAGCAACCTGTTGATGAAGGACAAGAAGACAACCTGGATGCTTCTCAAAAAATAGAATCTATCAGTTATGTAGATGGATTAGGAAGACCGATACAATCCATTGCTGTAGGCGCAGGAGGTGAAGGTCAAAACATTATTTCTTATGTAGAGTATGATGGGCTAGGGAGGACACCTAAGCAATATCTTCCTTATGCAACTCAAACGGCAGTAATAAACCCATTAGATTTTGTGGATCAAGAAGCACTTAAAATTGCCATAGAAGCATTTTATGCTACTCCAAAGTATGAAGATACCCAAAACCCATATTCAGAGATGGTTTATGAAAACTCTCCTCTTAATAGAATTGTAAAGCAAGGTGCACCAGGTAATTCATGGGCTGTTGCTCAGGATGATACAGATCATACCATTAAATTTGAATATGCAAATAATCAAGTGAATGAAGTACGTTATTTTGATGTTACCTTCTCTGGCGGTAATACCCAAAATCCTTCTCTTGTCCTTTCAGGATATTACCTTGGTCGGGAATTGTATAAATCTGTTACTAAAGATGAAAATTGGACGCCTACTTCTGGAAATAATCATACCACAGAAGAATTCACTAATAAAAGTGGACAAGTGCTTTTAAAGCGAACTTATGAAAATAACAGTGCGCATGATACCTATTATGTCTACGATGATTATGGAAACCTAACCTTTGTGCTTTCTCCTGAAGGAAGTGAAAAGATTGTGACAGGAGATGTGTTAAGTGCTAATGCTCTTCAAATACTGGATGATGTATGTTATCAATATAAATACGACTATCGTAATCGTCTTATCGAAAAGAAAATTCCAGCCAAAGGATGGGAATACATTGTATACAACTTATTAGATCAACCTATTTTAACCCAAGATGCTAATCAGCGTAGTAAGTCTCCTAAAGAATGGCTTTTTACCAAATATGACGTTTTTGGAAGAGTAGCCTATACAGGGATTAAAAGAGCAAACATTGGAAGAGCTACTTTTCAATCTATTGTCAATAATTCTGATGGTGAAGAACAATATGAAATGATGTCTTCAAATCCAGAAACTATTGAAGGTACTCAGATATATTATACAAATACAAGAACGCCTTCTGTTTTTGAATCAGGAGATCAAATACTTACAGTAAACTACTATGATACTTATACAGACCTTGGGGGCTATAACTTACCTCTTTCTGTATATGGTCAAAATATTACACAAAATACACAAGGTTTACCTAC
>CAKZKZ010000105.1 GCA_937124495.1 uncultured Dokdonia sp.
CAAATTTTTCCCTCAGTTGAAATTCCAATGCTAACGGAATCGTCTCGTTTGTATGTACTTCTCCATTTACCGTCTGATATTGCATTATCCGAGCGATTTGGTCTTTGTTTTCATAATGGTTATTGTAGTCAAACTCGTCTACAATCCATAGCCCAATAATAATGGTTACGGCAATTCCAAGAGCTAGTCCAAAAATATTGATAAATGAGTATATCTTATTTTTCTTAAGACTTCTCCATGCTATTTTGAGGTTGTTTTTGAACATATTATTTTATTTTTCAATCAATTGATGATTGTTATTTTATACTCCTTGAAAGTGTACTCATATTCATTTTATTCGGTTCTTAAACTTTTTACAGGGTTTGCAATGGCGGCTTTAATCGCTTGAAAACTTACTGTAATTATGGTGATGACAATAGCACCTAAGCCTGCAATCAAAAAGATGCCTACCGAAATGTCTGTACGGTAGGTGAATTTCTCAATCCAGCCACTCATAAAATAATAGGCGAGTGGTGTCGCAATAAGTAATGCTATAGTTACGAGAACGATAAAATCTTTAGAGAGCAACATCCATAGATTTGTAACGGTTGCCCCCAGTACTTTACGTACACCAATCTCCTTAGTACGTTGTTCTGCTACAAAAGAGGCAAGTCCAAATAACCCTAAACAACTGATGAGAATAGCCAGTCCTGTAAATACTTTTGCAAGACTCGCAACGCGTTCTTGCGATTTGAATTTGGCAGCATATTCTTCATCAACAAAATCATATTGAAAAGGGATGTCTGGAAAATTGGTTTTAAACACTTTTTCTATAACCGCGAGATTAGAAGCAACACTGTTTGCTTCATTAAGACGTACATTATAATAGGAACCGTTGTTATCACCATCAAAAACGTATAAATGCTGCTTTACGGGGGCATACGGAGATCTTACAATAACATCTTCTATAACACCAATAATTTTGAGAGGTACAACATCTTCTTCGTCTTTATCTGTGATGTATTTTCCGATTGGGTCTTGAATTCCCATATACTTTACGGCACTTTCGTTAAGAATAACTGCCGTAGAATCTGTAGAAAATTCTCTTGAGAAATCTCTACCTGCTATAAATTTTAAGTTAAGTGTTTTTGCATAATCATAAGATACTTCGGTGACGGCAAAATCATCTTGAAAATTTAAAGGCCTTCCTTCCCAATCAAAACCTGAGCGATTAGACCACACCTCAGTCATAGGAGCTCCGGAAGATGCCACCTCTGTAACAGCACCACTGGATAAGAATTGATGACGCATCATTTCATATTTATCATTAAAGTCTTCACTTGCTGTGGCTATTTGAACAAGCCCTACTTTATCATAACCAACGGGCCTGTTTTTACTATAATTGATCTGACTCATTACGATCATGGTTCCAATGATCAAAGCTACTGACACAGTAAATTGAGTCACGACTAATACCTTTCGCGGAAGCGAAGCAAAACGTCCCATCTTAAACGTTCCTTTAAGCACTTTTATAGGTTTAAAAGAAGAGAGATATAGCGCTGGATAACTTCCAGAAGCGAGTGCGGTTACGATTACAAATAGCATAGTTACTCCCCAAAACTGAAGATTTGACCAAGGAAAACTCATCTCTTTACTGGCAATATCATTAAAGGCATTTAATGATAGTAATACAAAACCAAGAGCGAGTATAAATGCTATAAAAACTACTAAAAAGGATTCACTTAAAAATTGCTTTATAAGCTGACTCCTTGTAGATCCGATAGATTTTCTGATCCCTACTTCTAGTGCGCGCTTTTCTGATCGTGCTGTACTCAAATTCATAAAATTGATACACGCAAGAATAAGTACAAAAAGCCCAATAATACTAAACATCCAGACATTCTCAATACGCCCTCCAGATTGCACGCCATTTTCAAAATTGCCTCTTAAATGCCAGTCACTCATAGGAAGTAAAACGATCTCTATATTTGCTTCCTTTGATTTTGGATCTGCAATTTGTTTTGACATTTTAATTGCTGCAGCAGCGGTTGCTACATCTGCATTATCTGCTACCTGAACAAACATCTGAAAGGAATTATTTCCCCAGCTATTTTTTGAGTTTCGTACCCAATTATATTCTGAAGCATAGAACTTCCAAGGCATAATATAGTTGAGGTCTTCAAAATTATTTCCATTCGGAATGTTCTTATACACGGAAGTCACCTTCATCGGAAAAAGATTAAGCACGGTAATGGTTTTTCCTATAGGATCTTCCTTTCCAAAAAGAGCCGTCGCTGTAGATTCAGAAAGCATAATGCTTTTTGGGTCTATTAACCCATTTTTTTCTCCTTTGGTTACTTCAAGATTCAGCATGTCTATCACACCTTCTTGCATAAAGCTACCTAGTTCAGAGATGCTTACTTCTCCATTTTTTAAATAACGATCATCGTTCCAAGAAGACATGACGATATGCTTAAAATGGGTTGCATATCGTTCATGCATTTCAAATTCTAATGGTTGAGGGATAGCATTGCCTGTATCTGTTACCCCATTAAGTGTATAGCTTTGGTGAAGCTGTCCTATTTTATCTTTGTTTTTAAAATAGGAATTGTAGTTTACCTCATCTGCGACCCAAAGGCCTATCATGATGGTCACTGCCATGCCAAGTGCTAGTCCAAAAATATTAATGAACGAGTACACTTTATTTTTCTTAAGATTACGCCATGCTATTTTAAAGTAATTCCTAATCATAATTTTTATTTATTTGACTGATGAGGTCTTTGTATGCTATTCGTTTTTTGATTGATTCTTTTTCATTCTCTCGAAGGGGAATCTCGTCCTTCCTATTCGAATTAGAACGGAAAGGGGTATGCTGCTGCCAAATAATTTAGACTTCTGCTGTTTTATATGCAGAGAGTATATTTTCTGTTACTTTCTGACCATCCAGCATCCGTATAATACGGTGGCTATATTTTGCATCGTGTTCACTATGTGTTACCATGATGATCGTAGTTCCTGCATCATTGAGTTCGGTTAGAAGATCCATCACTTCATTACCGTTGCTACTATCCAAATTTCCTGTAGGCTCATCTGCAAGGATGATTTTTGGATTATTTACTACAGCACGAGCTACAGCGACACGTTGCTGTTGCCCTCCAGAAAGTTGTTGTGGAAAATGCTTACGACGGTGCATGATTTGCATTTTCTCTAATACTTCTTCCACTCTTTTCTTACGCTCGGCAGGAGGGACTTTAGTATAGATAAGCGGAAGCTCTACGTTTTCATACACAGTAAGTTCATCGATGAGGTTAAAACTTTGAAATACAAATCCGATATTGTGTTTACGTAAGTCTGCACGTTTACGCTCATTAAAGTCGGCTACTTCTGTTCCATTAAAAACAAAACTACCACCATCTAAGTCATCTAGCAGTCCGAGGATATTAAGTAGGGTTGATTTTCCACAACCTGAAGGTCCCATAATGGCTACAAATTCTCCTTCTTGTACATTAAATGAAAGTTTATTTAATGCTACAGTACGTACCTCATCGGTAGCGTAGTATTTTTCTAAATCTGTTATGTTTATCATAATAGTAACAATTGTATTGTAATTGATTATTGTAAGGAACGAAGCATTCTTAGCCTCGTACCAGATATATTTTTATTCTTTTAATACTAGTTCTTGTATATCTGCATAGTTATCATAACTACTTGTGATGACTTGATCTCCTGGTTGTAGACCAGAGAGCACTTCGTAATATTCTGTATTTTGAGATCCGAGCGTAATATCAACTCTATAAGCCGTGTTTCCATCTTCACTTACTTTAAAAATCCAGTTACCTCCCGTTTTCTGTATAAATCCTCCTTTAGGGACTAATAATGCTTCTTTTTCATCACTGAGTGCTACACGTATTTGTAAGGTCTGCCCACGACGAATTCCTTCTGTAACTTCTTTTTTAAATTGCATATCGACTTGAAACCTTCCATTTGTTACTTGTGTATATACTTTTTTTATCTCTAGTATATAGGACTCATTATTGTAATCAAAACCTCCAGTTTGACCTGTATAAATTCTTGAAATATAATGTTCATCGATATCTGCTCGTACTTTAAAGCCACTAAGAACATCAATCTGTCCAAGGCGTTCTCCTTTGTTTTTTGATTGACCAATCTCTGCATCTAATGACGTTAATTGGCCATCTACAGGTGCTCTTACGACAAGGTCTGCTACCTTGCGGCGCATTAACTCCAATGCATTTTGTGTACGTTGATACGAGTTACTTGCTTGTCCGCTTTCTAATTTTACAGAAAGTGAATCTTGTACAAGAATCTGTTTGCTCAATGTCATACGTTCTTTTTGATAGTTGTAGTTATTTTCAGCTTGGATGAGTTCTTGACGTGCAATTGCATCTTTATCATATAATTTCTTATTGAGATCATATACACGTTTTGCTTCAATCAGGCTATTTTCTACATCTGTAAATTGGTTGATACGATTAATGGTGTTTTGACGTGCAGCATTTTGAGATATCTGCATTTGCGTTAAGAGATTGTATACTTGTGTTTCTTGGTTCACAAGACTTAATTCTAGGTCGGTATTAGATAATCTTAAAATAGGATCTCCTTTTTTCATAACAGCTCCATCTTCGACAAATTTTTCTTCAACACGACCTCCTTCAAGGGCATCAAGATAAATGGTTGTAATAGGAAGTACAATCCCATTTACAGGGATGTTTTCTTGGAAGGCACCTTGTGTCACTTTATGGATACTAATGCGCTCTTTTTGCACATTAAGCTTTGATGCGCCTGTACTTGATATGAGTACAAATAGAATGAGTGCTAGAATAGCCAATCCTATGACAATGTAACTTATCTTTTTGGCGTTAAATCGTTTCTTTTCTAAGGGTATATCCATTGATATAATGTCTTCGGTTGTTTTTATATGACTATGTACATAAGGAAGAACGTGCCAAAAATATAATGTATTGATTTTTAGTTATTTATTGTTTTTTGTCTCGTGTGAAGTGTTCGTTTATGATACAGTTTGTGTACGGAGTTGATACAGTTTTATGGTATGGGAAAATATCTTAGTACGCTTTCGCGAAAGCGTACTTTAAATTTGTAATATTGTATATATGCAGCTCAAAAATGCTAATATACTAGTCATAGATGACGATGAAGATGTACTTATAGCGATACGCCTTTTGCTTAAATCACGTGTGCGTGAGGTGGTGGTCAATAAGAATCCTAACAATATTCAGAACCTTCTGGAGGGGCAAGATTTTGATGTTGTTATTTTAGATATGAACTTTAATGGGCTTGTAAATACAGGTAATGAAGGGATTTTCTGGCTTAATAAAATCAAAAAACAAGACCCTACAACATCAGTCATTTTGATTACAGCGTATGCCGATATAGATCTTGCAATACGATCTCTTAAGGAAGGTGCTTCTGACTTTATGGTGAAGCCTTGGAAGAATGATAAGTTACTACATGCGCTAACGGAGGTACTTGCTAAAAAACGTGTATCAAATACCGAAAAACTTGCGATCGAGTCAAAAACCAAGATTATAGGGGAGAGCAAACCTATGCAAGATGTTTTTATTAAAATTAAAAAAGTGGCACCTACTGATGCTAATATTCTTGTATTAGGAGAAAATGGTACAGGGAAGGAGCTCGTGGCTCAAGCCATACACGACAACTCACTGCGTAAGGATAAACCCTTTATTAAAGTAGATATTGGAGCACTTACAGAATCGCTTTTTGAGAGTGAATTATTTGGATATAAAAAAGGCGCTTTTACCGATGCTAGAGAGGATCGTAAAGGACGTTTTGAAGCCGCCGATGGCGGTACTTTATTTCTAGATGAAATAGGCAATATTTCATTACGCCAACAGGCGAGATTACTTACGGTGCTTCAAAATAGAACCGTTACGCCATTGGGGTCTAATGAGATGATTCCTGTGGATATACGTCTTATTTGTGCCACAAATTTGACATTGGCTGATTTGTCTAATGAGGATACTTTTCGAAAAGATCTTATTTACCGTATTAATACCGTTGATATTACTATACCCGCTTTACGAAACCGTGGTACAGATATTACCTTAATAGCGCATCATTTTATTGATGTATATGCAACTAAATATGGGAAAGGGAGTTTTAAATTAGCTTCTAGTTTTCTACAAAAATTAAAGCAACATACGTTTCCTGGAAATGTTAGAGAGCTTCAATATGCATTAGAAAAAGTTGTTATCATGGCTGAGGGAACAACACTTGAAGGAAGTGATCTTACATTTTCTGCTATAGAGCAACCTCATAGTCAGGCGATACTTAAAAATACAAATCTTGAAGAAGTAGAGAAAACAACCATTTTATCAGTTATAGAAAAAAACAATGGTAATATCTCTA
>CAKZKZ010000106.1 GCA_937124495.1 uncultured Dokdonia sp.
GCTACCTTTTATATGTTAAGTAGGTATGAAGAATATCTGCCACACGTAAAAGATGCATTAGGACGTTTTCCAGCAAGTGAAAGTATAGCGTACCAAAACAAGTTTTTAGATCGTCCTATTGTTGATGTTTGGATAGAACGCTTTAAGAAGATATTAATCAAATCTTTTCCAAGTTATACATTAAAAGAGACTCAATTTACAACTCAGGTTGTTATTGATGTACCTCAAGCGTATGCATATAGGAAGGTGGGGTTTTTACGAACTGTGGGTGGTTATGGGCGTGATTTTATAAATTTTCGCTTAAAGCAAAATTTCAGACGTACACAGGTATTATTAGGATTACGTAAAGATCCTTATGATGTATTTAACTGGCTAGTTAATATTCAAAAACAATCTTCAACTCGATTTAAACTGTTTTTTGAACTAGGAGATTATACAGCCGATAGTAAAAATATAAAATATAGTAAACGTAGTTTTCAATCATTAATAAAAATGGTTGGAGATTATTCGAGTGTGGGGTTGCTTGTTTCTAAAAATGCATTACAATCTATAGCTGTTTTAAAAGAAGAAAAAAAACGAATAGAACATATTACTAATAGGCCTTTAAGGCAAACTAGAATTACAGATTGTAAGCTCATATTACCTAATAGTTATAGAGATCTTTTGGATCAAGAAATCGTAGAAGATTATACGATGGGATATCCAGATATGCCTGGTTTTAGGGCAAGTACAAGTACACCGTTTTTGTTTTATGATTTGGATTATGAAATACAAACGCCTCTTATGATATATCCATTTTGTATTCATGTAAATGCAATTATTAATGCTAGTAAGCAAACCATAGATCAAGTTCGTTTAGAAAGAATTAAAAATGCTGTAAAAGCGGTAAATGGTTTGTTTTTAATAGCTTTTTCAAATTCAGATTTCACTAATATATATAGTAAAAAAGTATTTAGAACATTATTAACTACAGATGAATAAAGAGATAACAGACGTTTTTTTTGATTTAGACCATACCTTATGGGATTTTGATCGTAATTCAGGTTTAGCATTTGAGACCATATTTGAAAAAAATAAGATTGATGTGGATTTACAGGATTTTTTAAAAGTGTATTCTCCCATTAATTTTCAGTATTGGAAATGGTATAGAGAAGAAAGAGTGACCAAGGTCCAATTGCGCTATGGTAGGTTCAAAAAGACATTTGATGCACTTAATATTAAAGTGACAAATGATACGATTGATAAACTTTCTGAAGATTATATAATACATCTACCTGATCATAATTATTTATTTGATGGTACGGTAGAACTTCTTGATTATTTGAAACAACATTATAAACTTCATATCATTACAAATGGTTTTGAAGAAGTGCAAATGAAAAAACTTAAAAATTCAAATATTGATGCTTATTTTGATACAATAACCACAAGTGAAGCTGCTGGAGCAAAAAAACCAAGCCCACGTATTTTTGAAGTAGCATTGAAAGCAGCACAAGCAACAGCAGAAAAAAGCATCATGATAGGTGATACTTATGAAGCAGATATTTTAGGTGCAGAAGGCATGAATATGAAAACAATTTGCTATAATTATCATAATTTGAATATGCCTGATCAACAGGTAGTTGTAGATGCTCTGTTAGAAATACGTAATTATTTATAGCAATATACTTATCAAATATGCGTTTTTAGTTATAATTAACAAACTCCCCCCAAAACTATGAAATACTTTCAGCGATGTTTAAGCGTAGTTGTACTTATAACCGCATTTTCAATATGTGCCTCTTGTGTAAGTGATGTAGATTTTGATCAAACACAGGATATCATACTTAGTCCAACAGTAGATGCATCCCTCATTTTCTTTACAATAGATACATCAGATTTTGAGAGTGTGGATACAGAAGAAACTGTCCTTGCAGTACGAGATACAACTAGATTAGAGTTTCTCAATGACGATTTTATAAGAGAGAATTTAAAAGAAGTTATTTTAGATTTTCAAGTCGATAATACCTTTGGGCAATCCCTTGTGAATCGTGCTGCTTTTATAAATAGTGGCGGACAAGAACAGTTTGTTGTATTCTTTGAAATTGCTTCTTCTGTAGATGGATCTGTACAAAGAACCGAGTTTACTCAAGAATTGAGTGAAGATGATATTCAGGCGATAAGTAATTCACGTTTCTTGGCAAATGAAGTGATTCTTACCACAAATGGAGCTTCTATAAATGGAGAGCTATCTCTTCAGAGTAAGGCTATTTATTCACTAGAATTTACTGATTTATAATCGTAGTATGCGCGTAGTTTTCTTTATATACATAAGTTTTCTAGTGACACACGTATGTGCGCAGAATAAGCAATTACTCTATAATGTAGATGATTTGCCACAAACATTATTGAGTAACCCAGGTGCTGCGATCTCATTTGAAAAACATATCGGAATTCCGTTTTTGTCAGGTTTTTCTGTAAGTGCTGGTTCTAGTGGAATTAGTACATATGATATTTTTCAGGAAGGCGGTGATATTAATACACGTATACGAGATGCTATTTTTAGCTTAGATAATAAAGATTCATTTGTTGTAAATCAACAATTAGAATTAGCCTCTTTTGGGTGGAAAAGTAAATTTACGAACAACTATTATTCGGCAGGACTGTATCAAGAAACAGATGTGATTGCTTATTTCCCAAAAGATCTTGCGATTCTTGCCTATGAGGGAAATGCAAATTTCTTAAATGTCCCTTTTCAGTTTTCAGATGTGTCTGTTGCGGCAGAAGTTATTTCTGTGTATCACTTTGGAATTAATAAAGAGATATCTAAAAAACTTAGAGTAGGAGGTAGAGCAAAATTATACATGAGTATTGTTAATATCAATAGTACAGATAATGAAGGTTTTTTTATAACAAGAACCACACCAGAAGGACCTAACCTTTTACAACACCAAGTCCAAGATGCATTAGTAACTGCTAATACTTCTGGATTGCGCTCATTTGTAGATGATAATGCGGGAGCTGGAAAAGCAGTGGGAAGAGCCATTTTGAGTAATAATCTTGGAGTAGGTTTTGATGTGGGAGCGACTTATACAATTGATGATCATTGGACAGCAACAGCTAGTGTTATTGATGTAGGCGCTATTTTTCATACAAAAGATTTAAAGAACTATAGATTGTCTGGAAGTTATACTACTGATGGAATAGAACTAGAATTTCCTGATGTTTTAAATGGAGAAGATTTGACTGACTATTGGCAAAACTTAGAAGATGAATTTGATGAAAATCTTCCTTATGAAGATTCATTGCAGACTTCGTATACTACCTGGCGTCCTACAAAGTTTAATGCTTCCGTAAATAGAGGATTTGGAACAAATCTTAATGGGGATTGTGACTGTACAAATAGTGGAGTAGATCGGTATGCTACTAATGTAGGTATTCAGTTATATGGTATAAAACGTCCAAAAACGCTTCAAGGGGCCGCTACGATTTATGTAGATAGGACTTGGAATCGTTTTTTAAGAACCAAAATGACTTATACTTATGATGCGTTTTCAAATAGAAATATAGGACTACTACTTTCAACAAAAATTAACAAATTTAATGTTTATCTTGCGGCAGATAATATATTAGACTATTCCAATCTGGCAAAGGCGCAAAGCGCTTCTGTACAGTTTGGTTTTCAGTTACTTTTTGATCCTAAATAAAAAATGAAGCTACCATTAATTGCATTACTATTACTGATACATTTCTCTTCTTTTGCGCAAAGCGTAAATGATTATCAATATGTAATCATTCCTGAAAAATATGATTTTGCAAAAAACATAGACGAATATCAATTAAACTCGCTTACACAATTCTTATTTAATAAGTATGGGTTTGATTCTTACAGAGTAAGAGATGAAAAACCCTTAGGATTGACAAACGGAAGTTGTGAAGCACTTTATGCAGATGTAGAAAGTACGTCTAATTATATTGTTTCAAGGCTGAAAGTGGTTTTGAGAGATTGTAAAGGTGAAATAGTTTATATATCCGAACAAGGCAAAAGCAAGCATAAAGACTTTAAAAAATCGTATCATGAGGCACTTCGTAATGCATTTGCTTCTATTGAGGAATTAAAGTACGCTTATAACGGTAAGTCACAAGAAAATGCAAAACCTGAAGAAACTGTAACTTCAACTGAGCAAGAAGTTGAAATAGTAGAAGAGGTTATAACTCCTACAAAAGAAGAAATTGTTGTGGCAATCGAGGAGCAAGAAGTCGTAGAGGAAAGTTTGTCTATAGTAGGTAAGTATCAAAGTGCTGATGGTTTTTATACTCTTGTTGTTGCAGAAGATAACCTTACTATTTTTGAAGGAAACAAAAAGATAGGTACGGCAATAACAAACGACAATAAGGCCTATGAAGTGCTTACGACTCAATTTAATGGGAAAGGGTATTTTAAAAATAACACCTTTATTGTAGATCGTGTAGTTAAAGGAATTGGTGTCGTACAAATGATATTTTCAAAAAAATAATGAGATATTTTTTAGTTATAAGTTTTGCTTTTTTACTCTTAGGTTGTGTTCAAGAAAAAGAAGCTAAAAGTACCACGACTGCATCTGAAGAAGCAGTAGACAAAACTCAAAACCTTTTTGAGCTTATCTCTAGTGCAAATAGTGGGATTACATTTTCAAATACACTTAAAGAAGATGTAGGGTCTATAGAAAACCTATTTGACTTTGATTATTTCTATAATGGAGCTGGGGTAGGCGTTGTAGATATTAATAATGATGGTCTTCAAGATCTCTTTTTTGTAGGAAATCAAGTCGAGAATAAACTATATCTCAATAAAGGGAACTTACAATTTGAAGATATTTCTGAACAAGCTGGTATAAATACGGGGAAGCACTGGGCAAATGGTGTCACCTTTGCTGATGTCAATAATGACGGATGGATGGATATTTATGTATCGCAGGGAGGACCAAAACAAGCAGCAGATCGAGAGAACTTATTATACATAAATTTAAAAGATAACCGCTTTCGCGAAAGCGCAAAAGAGTACAACCTCAATGATACAGGGATCAGTACACAATCTGTGTTTTTTGATTACGATAATGATGGTGATCTTGATTGCGTAGTCTCTAATGAAAATGAATTTTATGGGTTAGATCCACAACGTTTTTTTGCAACGATGGATTTAGGTAAAAACTTAGAGAAGAGTAGTGTGCAATTTTATGAAAATACAGGCAACTCTTATACTAAAATAACAAAAAAAGCAGGCCTTCTTAAAGCTGCGTTTGGACTAGGTATTACTGTAAGTGATATCAATAATGATGGATGGCTTGATATTTATATTACCAACGATTATTATGTGCCAGATGCGATGTATATCAATAATAAAAATGGCACATTTACAGATCGTATAAAAGAGTATACAAAACAAGTCTCTTTCTTTGGAATGGGTGTTGATATCGCTGATATTAATAATGATAACCTTCAGGATATTTTTGTGTTGGATATGGCAGCTAGTGACCATGTACGCTCCAAAACATTAATGGCGAGTATGGATGTAGACCGATTCTCTATGTTGGTGGATGATTTTGGATTTCATGATTTTATAATTATAGGTTCTTCAAAAGAAATAAGACTGGTAGATCTTTTACTTTAATTTCCTTTTGATTAAAAATAATAATTGATTAGTTGGTAAATAAACGGAACTGTTTTTCAAATCATTATATCTAAATTCATGATTGGGAATGAAACGGAGAATAGGCAGGATGAAATGGAGAAATGCGGGATGAGTCTAAAAAAATATGCTTATAAATCAAAACACAGGCAACCGACCTCCCTTTTATTAGCGTATAGGGGAATATTAATAAGCAAATAGGGGAATGACTTTTTAGTATTGTCTAAACGATAAGTCTTCTTAATTTAAACAACTCACTTATTGATTAGAATCTTTACTTTTTTGTGATTTTGCCCCTATATTATTTTCATTTAGTTCACCTAAACTTAAAGCTTATCAAAACACTAATCATCGAAGACGAGGCATGGACTGCCAAGAAATTAGCCCATCAATTAGGTCAAATTAACCAAGATATTGAAGTTGTAAACACCTTTGATACTGTAGAAGAATCTGTGAAGTATCTTACTGATAATCAGTCGATTGATTTGATTTTCATGGACATTCATTTGGCTGATGGAAACAGCTTTGATATTTTCCGTCAAGTGGAAGTTAATACTCCAGTCATCTTCACCACCGCTTACGATCAATACATGGTAGATGCTTTCAAACATCACAGTATTGATTACATTCTAAAGCCTACAAAAAAAGAGGATTTAGAGCGTAGTTTGACCAAGCATCAAAAATGGTATCAGCAACCCAGAATGACCAATTATGCGACCTTACTAGACTGGAATTCAT
>CAKZKZ010000107.1 GCA_937124495.1 uncultured Dokdonia sp.
ATAATTTTTTTTTCAATATCAAAATCAATTCTATTTTCCTCTTGCTCTCCTGGAAGTCGTTCCCAACCCACATGGGTTATTTTAGGGCATTGAATTTTATGTAAAAGATTTGCTAGTTTATAAAGCCTAGTTCTTAAAGATAAAGAAGACAAAGGGGCTACAATAATAACACGTGATTTTAATCTATAATCAGACAACGGTTTCCCTATTTAATATTCGTTTGGCATAAATATCAGAAATAACATATCTAGATAGCCAATTCATCAATGATAAAATCGAAATAATTTGCGCTGTAAATATACCTGAAAATAAAAATAAAGCAATCACTACTGCGATCAAATATAAAATAGTAAATATCCCAAAGTACTTGGCAACCGAAAATAACTCTGTTTTATTCCCATATATTCCTACATATACAGAATTTGTAATATATATCCCTCTAATAAAAACAATGCACGATAATGCACCTATTAAAAAGAAGTCTAAATCTTTAAAACTAATCTCTAAATAGTAGAGCAAAAATAGTACACCTACTCCTGCCGAGATTAACGTATTAACAATAGAAAAAATCCACACTTTTCTACATAGCGAGTTATAGCCTGTAAAAGATTTTGAACTAGGATTACGAATAATCTTAGGTCCTAGATAAAACCCTAAAAAACCGTTTAAGCTTAAAGCTATTGGAGTCACTACAGCAAAATACTTAAACAGATGCACAGAAGCAACTTCATCACCATAAAGATTGATCACAAATTGCTCTCCATGGACAGCAAATATTAATGTTATAGACATAATTAAAAATGCCCTAGAAAGTCCTTCAGCTTGAGATATAGAAATATCTTCATGAACTTTACTTAAACTTTCTATTTCAGATCCTTTGAAAAAATAGGAAAGTAGTAATGTTATAGCAAAAGCCATCACAAAGTATAAAAATATGTCTTCAGTAAAATTTGCTAATAAGAAAAGTAATATAAAAAACCGCCAAAAATTCTTTGAGAACTGAGACTTCCACAGTTTATTATTAGCTCTCGAAGCAGCAGAATCATAATTCATAAAACCATATAAAACAATGCCAAGAAAAATAAAGAGCGCTTGTTTCCATGAATAATCTTTTATCAAAAAAATCAACAGAGTACTAAAGAATGATACAATCAAAGCTCTAATGACAAACTTTTTAAAATGAGTTTTGATTAATCTCGGATCCCTTAGTAACACCTGACCGTATCCAAGAAGTGTAAAAGAACCTATTAATATAACAGTAGATTTATAAAATGCCCAGTTAGAGATGCTAGTACTACTATACTGCTTTATAATTAAAATTTCGATGATAAGAAATGATAACAACCCTATCCCGTAAATGCCAAATGAAGCTAGTAGATCAATCTTTTTTTTCATTATCGATTGGTCCGTGGAGTTATTATTTTTTGAGCTAGATTCCGTGTATAGATAGTATCTACAGTATACAATTCAGATGAATTATAACAGATTCTTAAAACAAACCAAACAAAGCCTATAAAGCCTTCTATATCAGATAATTGAAGGTTTTTATGGATACGAATGATTAAGTTGATGACTGTTCTCAATGTGTACATCTATTTCTAGGAGTTCAATATACTGATATTATGTTTTAAATCCCCAGAGTTTTAGAAAGATAATACTGTAAGAATATACCTCCAAAACACTCATTATCATTAACTACATATTCAATAAAGTGATTCTTTCCAAAAGGGTCTATTTACGTTAAAATTCTTAACGATTTTAGCACAATCTAGCACACTGCTTTTAGGACGTATGGCCACTGTAGGAAATGCTTCAGAGGAAACAGGAAGCACTTTTATATCTATTTTTAAAGATTCAAATATTGCTTTCGCGAAAGCGTACCAAGTAGCAATTCCCTTATTACTGTAATGATACACTCCCCTATGACTATACGTTAATGTAGCCACCATTTGAAGAATTGCTTTAGCCAAATCATCAGCTCGCGTAGGAATCCCGTACTGATCATTTACTACAGAAACCTCATCTCTCTCGTTACCTAACCGCAGCATCGTTTTATAAAACTTATGTCCATAATGACTATACAACCATGAAGTACGTATGATAGCGTACGTCAACGTATCTAATGACTGAATCGCCTTTTCTCCTGCTAATTTAGATGCGCCATACACTGTCTTTGGATTAGGCATAAACTCCTCTGTATAAGGAATACTTGATGTGCC
>CAKZKZ010000108.1 GCA_937124495.1 uncultured Dokdonia sp.
TCAGCAAAATGTAGGATATATAGAGATTCCTGTAGAAGCTATTTATGTACTTTCTGATAAACGATTGGGTGTTGAACTTATAGGAGGGGTAAGTACTTTGGTGCTAAATAACAATGAGGTTTTCTTAGAATCAAATGGTTTGCGTACAAATTTAGGAACTTCAAACGCTCTTAATGACGTAAGTTTTACCACAAATATAGGCTTAGGGCTTAATTATAAAGTAACAGAAAAAGTAAAAATAAATATAGAGCCATCACTTAAATATCAACTCAATGCGTATAATAATAACGTAGGAGAATTTAAGCCATATTATGTTGGACTATATACAGGAGTGAATTATCGCTTCTAGAAAAGACACTTGCCGTTAGGTTAGTTTTTAGTTGGTTAGGTTAGTTGTTGCGATACGCAATAATTACTAGAAGGCGTCGCTGGTTACGACGCCTTTTCTATGACTTATTTTAAGCTTTATGATCTTCTTGTAAAGCATCTAGTATAATAGTGCGCGTTTGATCTCTTAATTCTCTTTTGTGGTCTTGCGACATTTCTTTTGTAGGTATAAATGAAAGAACTTTTGCTCTCATTTTACCAGGGCCTCCTTTATAAAATTGATAAGGAAATAACCTTTTATTATCATAAAAAACAATAGGAACAATAGCGAGATGGTGATCAATAGCGAGTCGGAAAGCACCATCTTTAAAGCTGTCTAATAAAAGAGAAGTATCATTAGGAACCCCTCCTTCTGGAAAAATACAAATGCTTAACCCTTGTTGAATTCTTTTTTGAGCTTGGTCAAAAACAGCTTTACGACTTCTGGCATTACCACGATCTACAAGAATACAAGTACGCTTATAGAAAAAACCAAACAACGGAATTTTTGCAAGCTCTGCTTTTCCTACAAATACAAAAGGGTTTTTTGAGATATGAAGCATTAGCATAATATCCAACATAGATGTATGATTAGATACTAACATATAACTCGCTCCTTTTTTTAAATCTTGTTCTCTTTTGATACTAGGATAAAAACCCATTCCCAACATGATCCCTCTTGCCCAGATTTGGGACAACCTAAAAAACAAAGGATACCAAGACTCTTTCAGAATACTGATAATAAGTAAAGGAAATAATATGAGTATAATAATGAGCATAAGAAGATAAAACCATATCCTCCAAAATGTCATTCCTATTTTTCTAAAAAAATTCATTGCTTCAAAAATAGGGAAAAGGTAGTCGCCTATGCCTAGAAAAAAGTAACTTTGCTATAAAAACTAGTCATAATCTTATGAAAAGTGCCTAGAACGAGTATTAATTATAATGTGATACCTACATATATGGTAGGTAATTAGTATGGCAAGAATTTTAACAGGTGTACAAAGTACAGGAACACCTCACTTAGGAAATTTATTAGGAGCTATTATACCAGCCATTGAAATGGCCAATGCTCCAGGAAATGAGTCTTTTCTGTTTATTGCAGATATGCATTCTCTTACTCAAATAAAAGATGGAGATACTTTAAGACAGAATACCTATAGCACTGCTGCTACATGGTTAGCTTTTGGATTGGATATCAAAAAAACAGTCTTTTATAGACAAAGTGATATTCCTCAAGTAACAGAGCTTTCTTGGTATTTAAGTTGTTTTTTTCCATACCAAAGACTTACACTTGCACATAGTTTTAAGGATAAAGCAGATCGTTTAGAAGACGTAAACGCAGGATTATTTACGTATCCTATGCTTATGGCGGCAGATATACTTTTATATGATGCAGATATTGTTCCTGTAGGAAAAGATCAAGCACAACATTTAGAAATGACAAGAGATGTGGCAAGTCGTTTTCATGCGGCCACTGGAGGAGAAACATTTGTGATGCCAGAGGTAAAGCATAATGAAGACACGATGTATGTTCCAGGAACAGATGGAGGGAAGATGAGTAAATCTAAAGGGAATATCATTGATATTTTCCAGTCAGATAAGAAATTGCGTAAGCAAATTATGGGTGTTCAAACGGATAGTACTCCATTAGAGGAACCTAAAAACCCAGATACATGTAACCTATTTGCTTTGTATAAGCTCATAGCGTCTCCAGAACAAATTGCAGCGATGCGTGCTAATTATGAAGGAGGTAATTATGGATATGGTCACGCAAAACAAGCATTTTATGAATTGATTATAGACAAGTATGCAACACAACGTGAGCGTTATAATCATTATATGGAAAACCTAGATGAGATAGACGCAGCACTTACGATTGGAGCAGAAAAAGCTAAAATCGTTGCAAATGATGTTTTAGCTAGAGTTAGAAAGAAATCAGGATATTAATCTCTGATCAAATAAAGACATTAAATAACCTTATATTTAAACCCAATCTTTTTGTATGGATATTATGAGTTTTTTGAGTGGTAGTGGCTTATTCCTGATATTGGCACTTGTATTAGTTATCGTATTTTTATATAATAAAATTAAGAATAGAAAGCGTTAATAGTACGCTTTCGCGAAAGCATATCATGGCAAACATTCGCATTACAAAACAATTTACATTTGAGACAGGTCACGCTCTTTATGGGTATGACGGAAAGTGTAAAAATGTACACGGTCACAGTTATAAACTTAGTGTAACGGTGATAGGAACTCCTATTTCAGATAACACTCATGTAAAATATGGGATGGTTATTGATTTTGGAGATTTAAAAAAAATAGTAAATGAAGAGATTGTAGATGTGTTTGATCATGCTACGGTTTTTAATAAGAATACCCCTCATGTAGAGCTTGCAAAAGAACTGTCTGATAGAGGACATAATGTATTGCTGGTAGACTATCAACCTACAAGTGAGATGATGGTGATTGATTTTGCTCAAAAAATACAACCATTACTTCCAAGTCATATTAAACTCCATTCATTACGACTTCAAGAAACACGAACAAGTTATGCAGAGTGGTTTGCAAGCGATAATTAGCCTATGAATATCCCAGAAGGAAAGAAAGTTTATTTTTCTAGTGATAATCACTTAGGTGCTCCAACACATAATGAGAGCAGACCTAGAGAGCAAAAGTTTTTGCGTTGGTTAGATGAGATTCG
>CAKZKZ010000109.1 GCA_937124495.1 uncultured Dokdonia sp.
TGGGATATCGATGGATTCTTTAGAGACACTATCATCTAGGACAATCTCATACGTAAACCGTTTCGGAAACCGAAGTTGCTGCAACTCTATATACTGCTCTATAGATTCTAATTCGTCTTCTAAAGGAACATAATTTGCCATAGAATTTTCTAAAACTAAGCGTAATAATCTTGAAAAGCTATTCAGGTATTTGATAGCAAGTGTACTATCTGTTTTAATTAAACTTTGGATAGAGTAGAGGGCATTAAATGTAAAATGCGGATTCATTTGTGCTCTTAATAGACGTTGTTGCATGTGGAGTTCTTTTTGCTTTTCTTTATAACGTCTCAACCATATAAACAGACTAATTCCTAATAAAGCAATCACACTAATATACCAAGCTGTAGTAGTAAATCGCTTTTTTTCAAACACTGCTTTTTGGTTTTCTAGAAGTAACTCTTGCTGTTTTTCTTTTGCTTGTGTAAGTGATACCAGTTCTTTTGAGAACTTTTTATGATAGGCATTATCTTGATATTTTGAAATCGTATCTAGTAATGTGATAACATTCCCATAACGCCCATTTGAAGCCATCTGTAGCCTTAATTGGTGTTTTAAAACGCTACGTTGCACGCTTTCTTGTAATGTATGAATTCCCATAGAAGAAAGGGTGTCTAAGTATTTTTTTGCAATTTCATAGTGTTTCAGATCTATGAGAACCTCTGCAATATTTGAGTATCCTACTGCCATGGTATTTGGGACATCAAATGCATTTTTATCAAGATTTTTCATAGCATTAACTCCTTTTAGATATAAAGCAAGACTCTCTTCTTTGTTTCCTTCATAATAGGTATATACCCCAAAATTTGTATATAATAATTGCGCAGTATTGGGTGTTAAATCTTGAATTTCAACAAGACTGTCTAAGGTCGTAAATGCTTGTTTTTTGTCTCCTAGATATAAATAATATAAACTAGATCTATCTAGTAATGCAAGTCGTAAACGCTCTTTATTATTTATTTTCGAAGGTTCTTGTTGTACTATCTTTTTAAGCAGTTGTATTCGGAAGGTATTATTACTTAATGCATTTGTATAGTTGCCAGAGATTTCATTATTCAGCTGCTTTAAGTAATGAAGATGGACTAAACCAATTTCTAAAGTAGGGGAAAGTTGTTCTTCAAGATCTGTGGTAGTTGTAATTTGATTTCCTAATTCCCCTTTTAATCTATACAAATCCCATAGTTTGTAATATAAAATGACTTCTTTTTCTAAGGTAATAGGTTGCTCAATATGAGTAATTACTTTCTGAAAATATACAATCGCAGAATCGTATTTTTTTTCAGCGACATACGCATTAGCCAGATGTTCAAAGTATGCAGTTTTAATGCTGTCTGATGCTAGTGCTATATTATTTATTTCGCGTAAAGCATAAATCTTTTCTGTATTAGACAGGGAATCTATATGGTTAAGAATATTTGTTACTTGGTTTAAAGAGTCAAATTCTTTTTTCTTACCGTAACAGCCTAGTAATAGACTTATAATAAAGAGAGGTAGCAATTTTTTATACACGAAGCCAATATACGTGCATAATTTTAATTTTAATAAAATATCAGCTTGAGTACTATATAGAGTCACTAATTGATTATTTCTTTTAATGTAAACAAATAAACAATAATAGGGGGTAACACCGATAATAAAGTATGGATCTAATCATTGATTAGATCCATACCAGATGTATTTAAAATGCGATACAGCCTTGAGAACCACATCTTCCTGGGCAATTACAATCAGAAGATGCATAACAGCGATCACCATTACTCATACCTGCACATCCTATTTGGCATTCGATAAGAATTGGGCGGATACCTCCTTTAATTTCTTTTTGCTCTAGTGTACTAAGTGTACTTGCTCCTTTAAGATTCATTAATTTTTTCATAATACTAAAAATATTAAGTTACTATCCCTGACTATTTTAAAGACATTCAGGTTTATGTCTTTGTTTATATATTGAGTCTTTTGTACGTAGTATGATATAAAGTACTTTTCTCTTGATAGCTTGTGATTTACACTCAAATTACTCGAAATAAATACTTGAAAAATATCATAACGTGTAAGCGTAAAAAGTCAATGATTAAACGTAATCACTTATTTAGTAAGCGTTTTCTGTGCTTTAGAGGTGTATAGAAATAATAAATATCTATTAGCTATACTAGTTAGAAATAGGTCAAAAAAAATCCTGCTATTTTAAAATAGCAGGATCGTATATAATAGTAGAGATATAGGAAAATTTTATTCCTTTACTTCAGCTTTACGTTGTTTGATTAATTTTTCAAGTTGTTTTCCATATTTAGAACGCTTCGTCTTGTTTGGAAAACGATTATATATAGTATCTAGATATGTGATATTGGCATCCGGAATCTGGCTTAACACAAGGAAAGGAGCCATTTCTAAACTTGAATGTGTAGAGGCAAACTGTCCTGTATATCTATATTTAGATTTTAATAAGTTCTGTAATGAATCGTCGTATTTAAGAATATCTTCTTGAATTCCAGAAATTTGAGCTTCATAAGATCCTTTAATAAGATTTAGATTTTTATCATTGAATTTCTGATTCATTTTTTGAAACTCTGTCCATCGCATTTGGTTTTCTGCGCCTATAACAGCAGCAAATCCTTCAAAATTCTTAAGAGACGTTGTAATATTCATTTCACCAGGTTCGGCAAAAAATAAGATACGGTCATCATATCCAGAGGCATCTACTTTATCCAGATGTAAATAAAGAACTTCCGGCTCATCTATGGTAAGAGAAAACTCAAACTCTGGATCACCATCTACAACTCTAGAGTCTATATTTACAAGTGCTGTATCCTGAATACGTTGTAAATAAAGTGTACCTTTTTTTAGACCTTTGACAGTTC
>CAKZKZ010000110.1 GCA_937124495.1 uncultured Dokdonia sp.
ATGCGATACTAGATGGTGATGAAACAAACCCTCTTAATATGAATGACTGTTACGAGACAGAAGTAGATGATTTTACAAGAGGTACTGCGACTAGAAGGCTTAGAGATTTAGAAGAAGGATTGCATACGCTTACATTTATCGCTTGGGATGTATATAATAATTCATCAAGAGCAGAACTGCAATTTGTAGTTGTCGGTGATGGAGAACTACAATTAGAAAATGTTCTTAATTATCCAAATCCTTTTGTAAATTACACCGAATTTTGGTTTAATCATAACCGCCCTTTTGAACCATTGGATGTTCAAGTTCAGATATTTACTGTAAGTGGTAAAGTAGTGAAAACGATCAATCAAACGGTCATAAATGAAGGGTTCCTCTCTAGAGATATTGTATGGGATGGATTGGATGATTTTGGAAGTGCGATAGGAAAAGGAGTGTACGTATATAAGATAACCGTAAAATCTACGTTAACAAACAAGCGAGTAGAAAAGTTTGAAAAGCTTGTCATTCTATAAAATAGAAATCTATAAAAAGTCTATATTTGTTCAAATTTGAAATGTTTATGAAGAAAATGATGATGCTGTGCCTAGGAGCATGTTTTGCTTTTAATGCTACAGTGCAAGCCCAAGACGAGCCTAATACAATTACAACGGCGGTCCCATTTTTACTTATTGCTGCAGACGCACGTGCTGCAGGACTTGGAGAACAAGGAGTAGCTACGAGTCCAGATGTGTACGCAGTGCAATGGAATCCAGCCAAACTTGCTTTTTTAGAAAGAAAGCATAGTGTGGGAGTTAACTATACGCCTTACTTAGGAAATCTCGTAAATGACATAGCGATACTTCAAGCTGCATACGCAAATCGTTTAGATGAAAAAAGTGCTTTTGGCGTGAGTCTTAGATATTTTAGTTTAGGTACCATTACGACAACTACTGGGCCTGGTGATCCAGGATTAGATATTCGTCCTAATGAATTTACATTAGATGGTACGTATGCACTTAAATTGAGTGAACGTTTCTCTATGGCAGTTTCTGGACGTTATTTACGTAGTGATCTTAGAATACAACAATTAGATCCAGATGCAAGAGCAGCAGGATCATTTGGTGTAGATATATCTGGATACTATCAATCTGAAGAAATCACATATAATAGCTTTGACGGTCGTTGGAGAGGAGGATTTAATATCTCTAATATTGGTCCTGAAGTATCTTATAGCGATGCTGATAATGATTCTGATTTTATTCCTACTAATTTAAAATTAGGTGGAGGGTTTGACTTCATTTTAGACGGGTATAACAAAGTATTTGTAGGGTTAGAATTTAATAAATTACTCGTTCCTACACCACCTATTAGAGACGGAGAGGGGAATATAATTGCAGGACAGGATGATAATGTAAACTTTTTCTCAGGAATTTTCCAATCATTTGGAGATGCGCCAGATGGCTTTAGTGAAGAGCTGAAGGAATTTACATGGTCACTTGGAGCAGAGTATGTGTATGATGATGCATTTTCACTTCGTGCGGGATACTTTAATGAGAGTGATCTTAAAGGAGCGCGTAAATTTGCAACATTAGGCGCAGGTTTTGAGTTCAATGCAATTGATATTGATCTATCTTACCTTTTCTCTACAGGCTCTGTACGTAGCCCATTAGAAAATACATTACGTTTTGGACTTACTTTCCACTTTGGGGATGAGTTTGACGAATATTAATTGATTAGATTCCCGCTTTCGCTGGAAATATATTTATGAAAAAAATCAAGATCGAATCGTTTTTGGAAGTATATACATCTATAGATGAACTTCCAGAAACGATTTTTTCTTTAATGCAAGAAGCTATTCTTGCAAGAGAAACCGCTTATGCACCTTATTCAGAATTTTATGTAGGAGCTGCAATATTACTAGACAATGGAGAGGTAATACGGGGTAGTAATCAAGAGACTGCGGCCTATCCTGCAGGTTTATGTGCTGAGCGTACAGCTATCTATTATGCATCTGCTCAATACCCTAATACTTCTTTTAAGGCAATTGCTATCAGTGCAAAAGCAAAAGATAAGTCTACTTCACAGCCTATTCCACCTTGCGGATCTTGTAGGCAAGCTATCGCAGAATATGAAATTAGACAAAAAGAAGCAATTCCTATTTATTTTATGGGAAGTCAAGGAGAGGTTTGGAAAAGTGATTCTTTAGAAAATTTACTTCCCTTACTTTTTACGTCAAAATATCTTTAAAAATTATTGCTTTTTGTAATAGTATTGATGAAGAGTACGCTTTCGCGAAAGCGTATATCTAAAGTATTCCAAGAATCTTAACAAAATGTATAGTATAAAGGCATTTACTATTTCGTTTTCGTAACTTTTATGCAAAACCCTTTTTGCGGTATCTGTCTAATAGCTTATTTTTGTTATTCGCTTTAATTAAAGCCGTTATTATACTCGTTATAGATGAAGGAAATCACTAAAGAAACGTATCTTAATTGGTACGAAGAAATGCTCTTCTGGCGTAAGTTTGAAGACAAGTTAGCTCAAGTATATATCCAGCAAAAAGTAAGAGGGTTTTTACACCTTTACAATGGTCAAGAAGCTATACTAGCTGGATCGTTACATGCAATGGATTTAAGTAAAGACAAGATGATTACTGCCTATCGTAATCATGTACAGCCTATTGGTATGGGAGTAGACCCCAAACGTGTGATGGCAGAGTTATATGGAAAAGCGACTGGAACCTCTCAAGGACTTGGAGGGTCTATGCACATATTTTCAAAAGAAAAAGGATTTTATGGAGGTCACGGTATTGTAGGAGGGCAAATTCCTTTGGGTGCTGGAATGGCTTTTGGAGATAAGTATCACAAAAGAGAAGCTGTTACCTTATGTTTCTTTGGAGATGGAGCTGCGCGTCAAGGATCATTACATGAAACCTTTAATATGGCGATGAATTGGAAATTACCTGTCGTATTTTGCGTAGAGAATAACGGATATGCAATGGGTACTTCTGTAGCACGTACAGCAAATCATGAAGATATATGGAAGTTAGGGCTTGGGTACGAAATGCCTTGTGGCCCTGTAGATGCTATGAATCCTGTTGCTGTTGCAGAAGCAATGGATGAAGCTATAGATAGAGCACGTAGAGGAGACGGTCCTACATTTTTAGAGTTGAAAACATACAGGTATAGAGGACACTCTATGAGTGATGCACAGCACTATAGAACAAAAGATGAAGTAGCAGAATACCAAAAAATAGATCCTATTACACAAGTAAAAGATATTCTATTAGCAGAGGGACACGCTACCGAAGATGATATTAAAGTAATGGACAAACGTGTAAAAGAACGCGTTGCAGAATGTGAGAAATTTGCAGAAGAAAGCCCATTCCCAGAAAAGAATGTCATGTACGATGTGGTATATGATCAAGAAGATTATCCATTTTTACCTCATAAATTATAAGCTATGGCACAAGTAATAAACATGCCGCGACTTAGCGACACAATGGAAGAAGGTACAGTGGCAACTTGGTTAAAACAAGTTGGTGATACCATCTCTGAAGGAGATATTTTAGCTGAAATCGAAACAGATAAAGCTACAATGGAGTTTGAATCTTTCTATGATGGAACATTACTTCATATAGGAATACAAGAAGGTGAAACGGCATTAGTAGATAAACTGCTTGCTATTATTGGCGAAGAAGGTGAAGATATTTCTGCATTGTTAAATGGAGAAACTTCTGCTGCAGATGAAAAACCAACAGAAGAGGAAGCGCCTAAAGATGCTCCTGTTGAAGCTTCAGTAACAGAGGAAGCAGTAATTCCAGAAGGAGTTATTGTAGTAACAATGCCTCGACTTTCTGATACGATGGAAGAAGGAACGGTTGCCACTTGGCTTAAAGGAATAGGTGATGCCGTTGAAGAGGGAGATATTCTAGCCGAGATCGAAACCGATAAGGCAACGATGGAATTTGAATCGTTTAATGAAGGAACTTTATTATATATAGGATTAGAAGAAGGGGCTACTGCAAAAGTAGATTCGCTTCTTGCTGTCATAGGGCCAAAAGGAACAGACGTTTCTGGTGTTGTAGCTAACTATAAAGTGGGTGGTGATGAACCTCAAAAGGTTGCTAATGAAGCGCCTAAAAAAGAAACTCCAAAACAAATAGCACCTAAAAAAGAAGAGGCTAAAGCTGTTGTAAAAACATCTTCAAATGCGACGTCAACATCTAATGGAGGACGGATATTTGCTTCTCCTCTTGCTAAAAAAATCGCTGAAGAGAAAGGTATTAACCTAGCACAAGTCAATGGGTCTGGAGAAAATGGACGTATTGTAAAAGCAGACGTAGAAAACTTTACTCCTGCAGCGGTAGCAGCTCCAGTGGCAACACCAGCAAGTTCTGCTCCAACAGCAAAAGAAACTGTTGCAGTGACACCATTTGTGCCAGCAGGAGAAGAAAGTAGCGAAGAAGTGAAAAACTCGCAAATGCGTAA
>CAKZKZ010000111.1 GCA_937124495.1 uncultured Dokdonia sp.
TGTGATATTTTTTTATGGTTTATATTTTTGACTTATATACAAAAGTTAACCAATTTACTCGATTTTGTAAAAAGCATACTAAGAATCATGTTTTGAAAACAAGGGGGAATTAACCATTTTTGACTTCAATTTGAGGGGAATGCAAGGGAAAATGAATGTAATTTATTAATTTATATATTTTAAAATTCATCCTTACGTAAAAACTCTTCTATTTTACGTTTCTCCCAATCTTTATTAAACAATGGGTTCCAATCAAACGTTTGAGATGCATGAGACAACACTCCAATTCCCCAACCCACTATAGGAAATATTGCCCACGGAAAAGAAGTCCCTGTAGAGTAATTTATAAAAATAAAAATCGGTACCATAATGAGGTAGGTAATTAAGTGTGTATAAAATTCTTTTAATTCTTTGATATATGCTTTTGCTCTGTCGTATTTATAATCTCGTTCTGTATCCTTCATGATGTCTGTGTTTTTATTTGATGGTGTAAATATGCTACAAACCCTTCTTGTTAGAAAGTAAGAGTCACCCAATTGTAGCTTTTTAAGGATGAATTGTGAATTTCAAGTAAAAAGGGGGATGTTGGAAGCTTATTAAAATAGCCAAATACTCTAAAATAGAACACTACGTTATTTCTTTAGTATTCCTTTTTATGCTTTCGCGAAAGCATAAAAAACCCTAATTTAGCATAGCTACTGTGCCTATGAAACTCAAACTAGAATCCAATTTTAAACCTACTGGAGATCAGCCAACTGCGATCAAATCTCTTGTAGATGGTATTAACGCAAAAGAAGCGTATCAAACCTTACTAGGGGTGACTGGAAGTGGGAAAACATTTACGGTGGCTAATGTGATTCAAGAAACGCAAAAACCAACACTAGTACTAGCACATAATAAGACACTTGCTGCCCAATTATATAGTGAGTTTAAAGCATTCTTCCCTGAAAATGCGGTAGAATATTTTGTTTCCTATTATGATTACTATCAACCAGAAGCCTTTATTCCATCATCTGGAGTGTACATAGAAAAAGATCTTTCTATCAACGAAGAGATTGAAAAAATGCGATTAAGCACTACCTCTTCCTTACTTTCGGGAAGACGTGATGTTATAGTTGTAGCATCAGTATCTTGTCTGTATGGTATCGGAAATCCAGCCGAGTTTCAGAAAAATGTGATTGAGATTAAATGCGATCAGGTAATTGCACGTACTCAATTATTAAAGCAATTGGTACAGAGTCTCTATAGTCGTACAGAAGCAGAGTTTGGACGTGGTAATTTTAGAATTAAAGGAGATATTGTAGAGATTTTTCCTGGATATGCAGATATTGCATTTAGAGTACATTTTTTTGGAGATGAGATTGAAGAAATAGAAGCCTTTGATCCAAAAACAAGCGAAGTCATTGAGAAGTATGAACAACTCCGCATCTATCCTGCCAATATGTTTGTAACCTCTCCAGATGTGCTTCAAGGTGCTATTCATCAGATAGGAGAAGATCTTGTAAAGCAAGTCGATTATTTTAAAGAAATAGGAAGACATCTAGAAGCCAAACGTCTCGATGAGCGGACTAATTTTGATTTGGAAATGATCCGCGAACTCGGATATTGTTCTGGTATTGAGAATTATTCTCGATATCTAGATGGTAGAGAACCTGGTACACGCCCGTTCTGTTTATTAGATTATTTTCCAGAGGATTATTTGATGGTGGTAGATGAGAGTCATGTAACCGTCTCACAAGTAAGTGCGATGTATGGAGGTGACCGAAGTCGTAACGACAACCTTGTGGCATATGGGTTTAGACTTCCAGCAGCCATGGATAATCGTCCATTAAAGTTTGAAGAATGGGAAGCACTTCAAAGTCAAGTGATTTATGTTTCTGCGACGCCAGCTGATTATGAATTACAAAAATCAGAAGGAACCTATGTAGAGCAAATCATTCGTCCTACAGGATTACTCGACCCTATCATAGAGGTTCGACCAAGTTTGAATCAGATAGATGACCTTATCGAAGAGATTAATAAAGTAGTCGCTCGTGATGAGCGGATTCTAGTCACCACCCTCACCAAACGTATGGCAGAAGAGTTGACCAAATACTTGGCTCGTATTGATATCCGTACCCGATACATTCACTCAGATGTAGATACACTGGAGCGCGTAGAGATCATGCAAGACCTACGTAAAGGATTGTACGATGTATTGGTCGGTGTTAATTTACTTCGTGAAGGGTTAGATCTTCCTGAAGTATCACTCGTAGCAATACTGGATGCAGATAAAGAAGGATTTTTACGAAGCAAACGTTCCTTGACACAAACCATAGGACGTGCCGCACGTAACATCAATGGAAAAGCAATCATGTATGCAGATAAGATCACTCGAAGCATGCAAGAAACTATTGACGGTAGTAACTATCGTAGAGAAAAACAAATCGCTTACAATACTGCCAACGGACTCAAACCAGAAGCCATTAAAAAGAGCTTGGATAATGTGCTTACGCGAAAAGCAACGTATTCCTTAGAAGCAGAAGCCCTCATCAATCTTGCTGCTGAAGATGCTGCTACTTACCAAACCAAACCACAAATAGAAAAAAGCATCCGAGACACACGAAAAGCCATGGAAGTTGCTGCTAAAGAACTCGACTTTATGCAAGCCGCTAAACTTCGTGATCATATCAAAGCGCTGCAAGAAAAATTGAAAGAATTGGCGTAAAATATGTAATTAAAAACTAAGCTAATTATCTATTATACTATGAAATCAATAGTTGTTATTATTTTATTTCTTATAACCAGTAGCACTTCCCTCCTTTTGGGGCAGGATGTTTCTATCTACCCGAATACAACATCAAAGGATGTCATTAAGAAAAATAAAAAGGCAATAAAAAAATACAGCAAAGAAATTAGAACTTTAGATAATCCTAATGCTTATTATGAACGAGGACGTGCTAAAGGAAAGCTAGGAGATTTTAAAGGTGCCAAAGAAGATTTTACAGAAGCAATACAACGAGACTCTTCAAATGCAGATTATTATGTACGACGAGGTATTGCTAAAGAATTTCTACTAGAATACCAAAGTGCAATTGCTGATTATACAGTCGCAAAAAACATACGACCTAATGATAAAGACACTTACTACGGTATAGGAAATTGTTATTTAAAACTGGAACAATATGAAAAAGCAATTCCTATATACACTAGACAACTAGAAATCATCCCTAATGATTATGCATCTTATATAAATAGAGGCATTTGTTTTTTTAGATTGGGAGCCTATGAAGAAGCTATCACTGGTATGAAAAAAGGACTTACGCTTAATCCAAAAGAACATCTCGCTTATGACTACCTAGCTCGCTCTTATATCAGTTTGACTCAATATAAAAAAGCATTAGAAAATAGTAATAAAGCTATTAAAATCTATCCTAAGGATGGTGATTATTATTATACAAGAGCAAATGCTTATTTTGGTTTGAACCTAGAAAAAGAAGCTGAAAAAGATTTTAAAAAAGCAAAAAAACTAGGGAGATCATATTAAAGTGCTCCAAGAAAAGCTGAAGGTGTTAGTGTAAGGGTTTCTGGTTTTTTACGCTTTCGCGAAAGCGTATAAAGAAACATAGTAATTCAGGAGTTGATGCTGAGCTACATCGAAATACGAAAGCGTATCATTGCATAGATGAAAATAATAAGAAATACTTTTGATGTCCTTGGAGGAATACTCCTCGTAATTATAGCTGGTATACCTGTTTTAACTATTTTCTTTATTTATCTAATAATTATATATCCATTTGATTATTATAAAAGAAAGAAAAGTACTAAAGAATACAACGCATACTTAGCAACCATAGAAGGTGCAAACTTCTTTTGTTACAATAACAGGAAAAAAGGATTTAACTATATACAAGAAGAAATACTTCCACAACTATCACCTGATATCAAAATCTTATTTGTGAATAGCAGGAGAATAGAGATAGACGGATATGATTTTAGACACTTATCTACAGCTTTACATAGTTTTAAAAACTATTCTAATTTCCCTCATCTTTTAAAAATCAGACAGGGTAAGACTGTAGATGCATCTATTAGTCCTCAATTTTTTAATTGCTTAAATAATGGAGCACGCAAAGAAGTTTTAATTGAGAAAATCAATGCTTTTTTTAACGTGAGTATATTATAAGTAGAAAAAAGCATAAGAGAGACTCAAGGAATTAGTGCAATGTATCTAAGTTCTCAAGTTGTTTGTATATTAGTAAACAACTTGAGAACATAAACCAACCTCCATTGTAAAGATGCATACTCGGCCTTTCACGAGACTCATACTTTTTTCTATACTATGTGTTCTAGGATTTACCTGGTCTACAACAGAGGTCGCTGCTCAAAATACTTCCCTTTCTCAGAATCAGACAGATCTCAACATGGCGGATAAGTATCTAGAGCAAGCAAAAACGGCATTACGAACAAGAGATGCAAAAACGGCACTTCC
>CAKZKZ010000112.1 GCA_937124495.1 uncultured Dokdonia sp.
TCAATAATTACAACTTTTTTACCTTCTATTAAACAATCCATTTCTGTATTCATAAAACACCTAAAAGCATCTTCAGGAGTGCATACAATAGGTTCTCCACGTACATTAAAACTGGTATTGATCAGAATTCCTTTGCCAGTTTCCTTTTTCACATCCTGTAATAATTGCCAGTATTTTGGATTTGTCTCTTTATGTACCGTTTGTATTCTAGCTGAAAAATCCAAATGAGTGATCGCTTGCAAATTACTTCGTTCACAATATAACTTCTCTAGTAAAGGTAATTCATGATAATTAGAAGGGACCTCTTTTTGAATACTTTTTTTGACATCGGCAACGAGTGTCATGTAGGGAGAAGTTGTTTCTAAATCAAAAAAGTCAGCAGCATCTGTGTCAAGTACAGATGGTGCAAAAGGCCGAAAGCTTTCTCTTTTTTTAATTTTCAGATTGAGCTTTTTTTGCATTTCAGTATTCGAAGGATCACCGATAATACTTCGATTTCCAAGCGCTCTAGGACCAAACTCCATACGTCCTTGAAACCATCCAATAATAGATCCGTTTGCAATTTCTGAAGCTGTTTTTTTAGAAAGCTCATTGAAATTAGTGGTTTTTTTCGCGACAGCTTTATAGCGTTTATTGACGCTTTCTATTTCTTTATCCACATAGTAAGGTCCCAAATAACTGCCTTGCATGCTATCTTTTTGGGCATCTACTTCGCGTGTATTATCAAAATACATATAATGTGCTGCGAGTGCAGCTCCTAAAGACCCTCCAGCATCTCCAGATGCGGGCTGAACATAGATATTTTTAAAGAGATTTTTTTTGATAAGTTTTCCATTGGCGACACAGTTCAAGGCAACTCCTCCTGCGAGACATAAGTGGGATGCTGCTGTTTCCGCTTTCGCGAAAGCGGCCATCTTCACAACCACCTCTTCCGTCACTTGCTGAATCGCATACCCAAGATCACAATGTACTTGTTCCAACTCCGACTCTGGATCTCTTCTTTTGAGGCCAAAAAGCTGTTCCCATTTGGAATCTTTGGTCATCGTTAGGCCTGTTGCGTACTTAAAATACGATTGGTCTAACCAGATAGAACCATCTTCTTTGATAGAAATAAGCTGTTCTTTAATCTGTTGAATGAAACGGAGCGTTTGCTCTGAATTTGGGTTTCCATACGGAGCGAGCCCCATAAGTTTGTATTCTCCAGAGTTGACCGTAAATCCTAAATAATAGGTAAACGCACTGTATAATAATCCTACCGAGTGGGGGAACGTTAGTTCTTTTTTTACCGTGATTTTATTCCCTTTTCCTTCACTAATCGTTGCCGTTGCCCACTCGCCAACACCATCTATAGTAAGGATGGCTGCATGTTCAAATGGAGATGCATAAAATGTACTCGCGGCATGGGATAAGTGATGTTCAGTGAACAGTAGTTTGAGTTTCTTCTTATCGTAGATCATGACGTCTTTGAGTCCGTCGCGAATTTGTTTTTTGAGAAACAACTTTTGCTCTAACCACACCGGAATTGACTTTAAAAAAGAAACAATGCCTTTAGGTGCAAAGGCGTAATAGGTTTGTAATAATCGCTCAAAAGTGAGTAGCGGTTTATCGTAAAAAACCACCGCGTCGAGTTGATCTATGGTCAGACCCGCTTCTTCCAAACAATAGGTGATTGCTTGTACAGGAAAGTCGGGTGTGTGTTTTACTCTAGTAAATCGTTCTTCTTGAGCCGCCGCAATGATGACTCCGTCTACTGTAATAGCAGCGGCAGCGTCATGGTAAAAAGCAGCAATTCCTAGAATATTGGGCATGTGGGTTTGGTATCGTTATTATATTGTAAATATACTATTTGTTCGTAGTGCTTAAAAATTGTTTCCTAAATACTAACAAAGCCAATACCACTATCCATTGTCCTACAACTTTTATAGATAAAGCGCCTATAGATTGGTAGGTTTCAATGGTGAAATACCCTAGTGTGATTTGTATCAATGCGGTGACGCCTATAATGATAACAACAAGCGTTTGTTTGTTACTCTTATAAAACTCATTAATTAGTAATAGATGTACAAAAAGGGTGACGATAAAAAGATAGCCTAGGAGATAACTCGTACCGCTAAATGTAAATTCATACACATAGTTGATAATAATATATATAGCAACTATAGCGACAACTCCTACACCAATGCCTAAAAACAAAAACTGTTTCTCTATGGCTGTCCTTGTCTTTTTTGAGATCCGATAGAATACTTTTATAAAGGGATTAATCATATAAGCAGCACCCATTTGTACTAAAGCAATTAGACTGATAAAAATTTGATACTGACTTAGATGTTCCTTGGTGAAATAGATCGTTCCGTAATAACTATCTATTCTTGTTCGTAATGTTCCTAATACCATCGGAATCAAAAAGGGAATAGATAACACGAGGCTTTGAGTATCTAATACAATTTTTGTGTTTTGAAGTATCTTTCTATAAAAAATAGAATAGAAAATAGCTTTAATAATTAAGCCGGCAATAATGATATACAAAAACTTCTCTAGTTGAAGTGTTTCAAAGAAAAAGAAGAGTACACCAACAATACTACTATTCCGAATAAGCTCTGTGATAAAATTGAACTTAAAATCTTTTTGGTAAAGAATTAATACTCCAAAAGATTGATTATAAAACAATAAGAAAGTCCAAATCAGGATAGGAATACGATATGGTTCAAATAAAGGAATGAAAAAAATAAATACTCCTATTAGAGAAAATACTAAGAAACGTGTACTAAAATTTGATAACCACGTCGTATAAATCTTTCCGGGTTGTTCGCTAAAACGTTTTAATAGATAATCTCTGTTTCCAAAATAGGAAAAAATCATAATGAAATTTACCCAGATTAACAGGGTTACATATTCGCCCCAAAGAGCGGTAGAATGTTTTTTTATGATAAGCAGTGATATGATAAGTTGCGCTACCATAGGAATACTCTGCCCGAATCCATAAAGGGAGACAGTCTTAGCACGAGTAAGCAACTTAGAATACTGCATTACTATATCGCTTTAAAAAGCTTCGATTTGATAAAGGTGTTCTTATGAAAAAAGTATTTTATGGAAACTCCTAAAACTCCCAATCCATACGTAACACTTCTCGAGAAATTAATAGAGGAAGCTTCTGGGAAATATTTGGTTGGACAAGAAACTTCACCTATCTGCATGTTGGCATAACACAATTGCCCTAGCATCTGATTGTCAAAAACAAAATCTTCAGAGTTATCATTGTATGGAATAGACAATAAAGCTTCTTTACTAAATACACGATACCCTGTATGATACTCCGATAATTTTTGGCCCATCAGTAT
>CAKZKZ010000113.1 GCA_937124495.1 uncultured Dokdonia sp.
TGCTCACTTAAATATGTGGCAACTCCTTCTCTATCTGCACTCATAGCCTCTTCTCCTTCTATCCAATTTGCAGGACATACTTCTCCATTCTGTTGTACATGTGTATATGCATCTATAAGACGGATAAACTCTGCTACATTACGCCCTACTGGCATATGGTTTACACTTTCGTGAAAAACAACACCTTTTTCATCAATAAGATACGTTGCGCGATATGTTACGTTATCACCATCTACCATCACTGTACCTGTCTCTTCATCATAACGCTCATTAGTCACATCAAGAATTCCTAACTGATTGGCTAAATTACGATTGCTATCTGCAAGAATAGGATAGGTTACTCCTTCGATTCCTCCATTATTTTTAGGAGTACATAACCATGCAAAGTGTACTTCTGGAGTATCACAAGAAGCTCCAATCACTATAGTATTTCTTTTTTCGAATGCTTCAACAGCTGCTTGAAAAGCATGAAGTTCTGTAGGACATACAAATGTAAAATCTTTAGGGTACCAAAAAAGTAATACTTTTTTACCTTGATTTTGTGCTTCTTCTAAAATGTTTATTTTTTTATTTTCGCCGCGATTATTCATTGAATCAACAGCAAGATTTGGAAAGTTTTTCCCAACTAAAGTCATAAGATTATTTTTATAAATAGTTAGCTATTTTTTGAGCGTGCAAAAGTAGGTATGCACTATTTATTTACAAAAGTAATTTGCTTCTTTTTACTACAAAAAAAAGGCTCTCTTATATTTATAAGAAAGCCATTATAGTAATTATATAATATATCTGTTATTTTACTACTTTTCGAGCATCTTTCAATTGACGAATCTTAATATTAAGAGCTGCAAAAAATAAAGTCGTAAAAGGACTTAGCCAATTAAAAATTGCGTATACAAAATAATCTGCTACAGAAACACCCAGAACCGTACTCTGATAGGCACCACAAGTATTCCATGGAATTAAAACTGATGTTACTGTTCCAGAATCCTCTAAAGTTCTAGATAAATTTTCTGGTGCTAAATCTTTATCTTCATATGCTTTTTTAAACATTTTTCCAGGAATCACAAGTGCGAGGTATTGATCTGATGCGATAGCATTAAGTCCTAAACAGCTAATCACTGTACTCGCAAATAAACCAAATACAGAATCTGTCATTTTTAATAATGATTTTGTAATACGGGCTAATGCTCCTATTCCATCCATTATTCCTCCAAAAACCATCGCACACACAATTAATAAAATGGTCCAGATCATCCCGTTCATTCCTCCTGAACTAAATAGCTCATTAAGGGTTTCATTTGGTGTTACAATAGATGTATCTGTTAACATTGCTGTTGTAATAGCACTCATCTTAGAATCAGCCAGACTTGTTAAAATATCTGGTTGAAAGATAAAAGCAAAAATCGCAGCAAGAATAACGCCAGTTAAAAGGGCAATAAGAGGTTTTGTTTTGGTTAATATTAAAGCGATTACAACCAAAGGAACAATAAATAGATATGGAGTAATATTAAAGGTAGCATCTATTGTCGTTAAAAGGCCACTCACATCTGCATTTCCAGATGTATCTATAGTAAAGCTTAAAATACTAAATACAATAAGAGTTATTAATACTGTAGGCACTGTTGTTATGGTCATGTATTTAATATGCGTAAACAAATCTGTTCCTGCCATCGCAGGCGCAAGATTTGTGGTATCACTTAACGGAGACATCTTATCTCCAAAATAAGCTCCAGAAATCACAGCTCCAGCAATCATTCCTGTAGAAATTCCTAAAGCAGACCCTATTCCAATCAATGCAATACCTACCGTAGCAGATGTCGTCCAAGAACTACCTGTTGCAATAGATATTACAGCTGCGATAATAACAGAAGCTGGTAAGAAAATTGAAGGGTTAAGTACTTGCAAACCATAATATACCATAGCAGGTATAATACCACTTACAAGCCAAGTTCCTGCTAGTGCTCCTACTAAAAATAATATCATTATAGGCACAAAGACACTTTTGAGATTTTCCCAGATTTCGGCAATCATCGTATGAACAGAAACTTTATTAAAAAATCCAACAATAGCAGCAACCCCTCCTCCCATTAAAAGAATATATTGATTAGAGTAATCTCCTAACCAAGCTCCTTCTTTAAAAAAGATATTATATGCAAGTAGTCCCATAAGAATAAGTACAGGAATAAGAGCCTCCCAAATATTTAATTCTTTATTTTCTACAATATTTTGGTTTTTAATATCTTCTGTCTGACTATTCATACGATTCTAATTTTGAACCCACAATGTAACCATTTTATCTAAAATAAAAGACACCTCTTTCATAAGATATAATAGTATTACACTTACGGCTTTACCACAAAAATAATGTATGTTTGTAGTAAAAAATACTACACAATTATCTTTATATAAGTATTTTACCGATGTTTTTATGCAGATAAACGAAAAAACTATTACCTAATTTATTGTCCATACTAATATATATATGTTTGTAATCCCAAATCTAATTATTAACATGAAACAATTACTACTTACAACCATTCTTATGGTGTGTACTTTAGTGACTGCACAAGTCGGTATAAATACTACAGATTCACAATCAACACTTGATATAAGAGCTATAAATACAGTAGCTCCTTTACATATTGATGGAATACTAATTCCACGTATCAGTAATCTTCCTGCTACTAATCCTATTATAGATCAAAAAGCAATGTTGGTCTATACTACTAAAGATAATTACAAAGTGTCTTATGTGACTTTTGCTGTACCCCTAATACAAAAAAAAACAACAAGAAGTTATAGATACACAGTATAAAAAAATTGAGTTGCTTGAATCACGTCTTCGTAATTAGAAAGCCTTGTAGAAGGTCTTAAATAATCTACGAAGCAGACATAGATACTAATCCCTAAATTAAGAATCTATTCAAACCAAAAATCCCGCCTTCCAGGCGGGATTTTTTTATACTATTATATACCATTCATGAGTATTACACCAAAGATGCTTCTTCAAAAACACCTACCGCTTCCATGCACATTTTCATCTCTTGATAGGTGCGTTCTATATCGTTATCTAATCCTACAGAAAAACGAATCAATCCATCGGTAAGTCCCATGGCTACTTGCTCATCTTCTGGAATCTCTGAAGACGTTGATGAGCCTGGCGCACTGAATAAGGTTTTATAAAACCCTAAACTCACCGCTAAATACCCTAAGTTACGCTCCTGCATAAGCTCCATAAGTTCATTGGCTTTATCAAGACTTCCTACATCTATGGTAAGCATGCCCCCAAAACCATACTCTTCATTCATCATACGTTTAAAAACTTCATGACTTGGATGTGATTCCAGTCCTGGATATACCGTACGTAATCCATCTGCTGCAAATTTGTTGGCTAGATACATCGCATTATGACTATGTTGCTTCATTCTAATATGTAACGTACGCAAGTTCTTAAGTACTGATGCCGCACGTAAGCTATCCATCGTAGATCCTAATAACATACTTGCACCATCATTTACATTACGTAACTGATCTATAAATTCTTGACTTCCACAAACCACACCACCTACAGTATCTGAAGATCCATTAATGAACTTTGTTAAACTA
>CAKZKZ010000114.1 GCA_937124495.1 uncultured Dokdonia sp.
TGATTTGGTTTTTTAAACGTAGAAAAAACGCATTATCATTTCTTTCACCATCTGTAAAATATGCTAATAAAAAGATTGCTATAGATGAAGCAAGTTCTATTGCAGATCGATTGAATATTTTATTTGGTAAAGATCAAATTCATATAAACCCTCATTTAAAACTTTCTGATGTTGCTAGTCAACTTGAAATAAAACCACATGCATTATCCCAATATCTCAATGATAATGTCGGGATGAGTTTTTCAAATTACATTAATAAACATCGTATTGATACTGCTGCAAAAATGCTACGATCTAACGACCTTTTTACCTTAGAGGCTATAGGAAAAGAATGTGGTTTTATGTCTAATTCTACCTTCTATGCTGCTTTTAAAAAGAATAAAGAAGTGACGCCTGCACAATTCAAAAAGTCCTTAAAATAGCTGTTTTTTTCTTCGGAATTATAAATCTGTAGGTTATTGATATGCTAAAAGAGTGTTTTTTAGCGTGTATATAATAGGTTTGTAGTATCTGTGTGACACAGAGACCTAAACCTAATATTCATCAATCAATAATTACACATCTATGAAAAAAATATGTTTAATCATCCTTGTATGTATCGGAATTCAAAATAGCATCGCACAATCTGATGATGCCTTAATTAGAGAAACGTTAACCAAGTACATCGACGGATCAACTGGAGGGCAACCTGCATTATTGAAAGAAGCATTTCATCCGGATCTTAACCTGTATTACGTAAAAAATAATGCTGTGGCAACTTGGTCTGGAATTGCCTACATAGCAGATACGAAAGAAGGGAAACCTACAGGAGAAAAAGGAAAAAGCCTATCGGTTGATTATGAAAAGAATGCCGCTGTCGCGAAAGTTGAAATCTCTCACCCTAATAGCCCAACACCTTATATTGATTATTTTATGCTCTTAAAAACCAATGGAACTTGGACTATCATCCATAAAATGTTTACAAAGAAAACTGCTGAAAAATAATTCAAATTACAGTCACATGAAATCATTCATCATCATCATATTATTGATTGTCGGGTCTCTACAAGGAAATGCACAAAAGATAGCAACAGATCAACGACTATCAGGCCTTGACAAAGAAGTGCAAAATTTGATAACACAATACCATACGGCAGGTCTTGCGATTGCGGTTATTCATAAAGATCAGGTTATATACAGTAAAGGATTTGGGTATCGAGATATTGAAAAACGACTACCAGTAGATACAAACACTATTTTTGGAATAGGGTCTGTCACAAAATCTTTTACAGCGGGATTACTAGGTGTTCTTGAAGGTAACGGTCAGTTAGACCTCACAGATGTACCTAAAAAATATATTCCTGAATTATCTTTTTATAATACAACCATGGATGACTGTATACAACTACATCATTTGCTTTCACATTCTTCGGGAGTACCTAGTACGAGTACAGAATCTACAGCGGTATTGTTTGGATCTCCCAATAAAAATGAATTAGTAACACGTCTACAATATTTACCACCTACCGCAGCCGTTGGAGAGCAGTTTATATACAATAATTTAATCTATACATTGGCCGGAATTGTTACCGAAAGAATCACTTCAAAGAGTTGGGAGCAAAATCTTTCTGACTTGATATTTCAGCCTTTAGGAACAGAAAACACCTATGCAAATGTGTTTACAGCGTCAAAAGACATTGATTTTGCGTATGGATATGCTGTAGATGCAACCAATACCATTAAACGCGTATTACCCGAACATATCCCGATGCGTTCTGCTGGAGGTAATATTTATAGTAGTATAGAAGATATGGCAAAGTGGGCTACTGTCTGGATGAATGAAGGCACATATAATACGACTCAAGTTTTACCGAAATCGTATGTTCATAAAGCAACTAGTCCGTTACAAAAGATGTCTTTAGATACCACACAACCTATACGTCATTATGGCTATGGATGGATGACACATACGTATGAAGGATACCCAAAAATAGAACACTCTGGAGGTATTTCTGGGTATACATCTAATCTAGCAATGTTTCCATCTGAAGATTTAGCTATAGTTGTTTTAACCAACCAAACAGGGTCTAGTATCGCGTATAACATCACAGACAATATCACCAATCGTTTACTAGACATCAAGTCATCAGATACATTGAATCATGAAATACGGTATTCAAATACATTTACGATAGATCCCGTAAATACACCAACTACATTAAATAAAGAACATCTGCCATCTCAGGATTTACAGGCGTTTACGGGTACCTATTATCATCCAGGATTTAGTGAGTTTACAATATCCTACGACCAAGGTACACTATATGCTGAATTACCTTTTACCAAGTTTCGATTAGAGCATCATCAGGATAACATTTTTATAGATCACTTTACAGAGGAGATGCCTCTTGTGTATTGGAATTTTCTACAATTTAACTTTCAGGCTAATGATACAGGAAAGATTGATCACGTCTTGATCAATGTGGATGAAGAACCAGTTATTTTTAAACGTGTACGCTAAATAATTTTTACAACCGTTTTAAATAAAGAACTTGCTTAAAATTAATGGCAAGAATGTAATAATGAAGCTTCTTGAAAGAGTTTTATGTTATAGATATACGCTTTCGCGAAAGCGTATACAACATTCTTTATATAGATAATCGTATGAAAATATTCCTAAGTGCATGCATCCTTTTTTTAGTAAGCTGTCATCAATCAAATCCAAAGAATCATGATATTTTACAAGAAGATATGGATGGAAAGTATATCATTCAAGATGTTTTAGTGCCTACTAGAGATGGTGCAAAGATTTCTGTGCTCATCGTACGAAACAAAGAAATATCTGAACCTCAAGCGGTAGTGCTCCAAAGTACGATTTACGTAAGAGATACTAGAGATCTTGCTACCTTAAAAGAAGCGGTAGATAGAGGTTATATCGGTGTCATGAGCTATGCTCGAGGAAAACGTTTAAGCCCTGATGAGATCTCTATTTATGAACATGATGCGCAAGATACCTATGATGTTATCGATTGGATACGTAAACAATCTTGGAGTGATGGACGTGTAGGAATGTATGGGGGGAGTTATAATGGGTTTACACAATGGGCAGCGACTAAGAAGTTGCATCCAGCACTTAAAACCATCGTTCCTTATGTAGCAAACAGACCTGGTTTGGGAACCCCCATGGAAAATAACATCTTTATTTATCCAAATTACGAATGGGCATTTTATGTTGGAAATAATAAGTATTTAGATACCATAGTGGGTAATGATAGACAACGGTTTAGAGACATGCAATTTATCTGGTGGGAAACGGGTGTTGCGTATAAAAAAATGGATAGCATAGATGGTACTCCAAATGCATGGTTTCAGAAATGGACAGACCATCCTTCCTTTGATACTTACTGGCAAGATATGGCACCTTATAAAGAAGAGTTTGCACAAATTGATATCCCTGTACTGTCCATAGATGGGTATTATAACGATTCTCAAAATTCAGGTTTATACTATCTAAGAGAGCATTATAAATACAATCCCAAGGCAGAACATTATCTAATCATAGGTCCTTATAGCCATTTTGGAGCACAGCGTCATGGTGCTGAAATTATAAACGAATATCATGTTGATGACGATGCTTTAATAGATACCAAAGAAATCACTTATCAATGGTTTGATTATATCTTTAACAATGCTGATAAGCCTACAGTATTGAAAGATAAAATCAACTACCAAGTAATGGATGCCAATGAGTGGGGGAGCGCTCCCTCTCTAGAAGCAATGAGTAATGATCATCTTAAGTTATATCTGACAGATAGCCCATCTGATGGAGTGTATTCCTTACAACCAAAAAAGCCAGCAACAGTCAATTACCTATCTCAGGAAGTTGATTTTACCGATAGAGAAAACGATCATAATGTATATTATTATCCAGACCCCATCATATTAGATGAACTAGATCCAAGTGATGGATTTAGTTTTATCAGTGCTCCATTAACTGAATCTATTTTGGTGAATGGTTCGTTTATTGGTGAGTTAAAGGCGAGTATTAATAAAAAAGATTTTGATTACGGGGTCACTTTGTATGAAGCTAGGGAAGATGGCACTTTCTTTCATTTATCATACATTGTTGGTAGAGCTAGTTATGCGCATGATAGCACCACTAGGCAACTACTTACCCCTAATGAAATAGAGACGATTCCTTTTTCAAACACACATTTGGTGAGTAAAAAAATACAAAAAGGAAGCAGGCTATTGATCTATATCAATGTAAACAAAAATTCTTTTTCAGAATTAAATTACGGCACTGGAAAAGTGGTTAGTGAAGAAACAATTCTTGATGCAAATGAGCCTTTAATTGTAAAATGGTATACAGACAGTTATGTCAAAATTCCTATTTGGAAAGAGTAAGACTTTTTAGTTTTCTAGATACCGTCTTATTACTTATTCACAACTAATTGTTGTCCAATCCTGAGTGTACTTGTTTTTCTAATAGAATTTTCCTTACAAATAGCAGTGATGGAAGTATGATGTCTATTGGCAATTTTAGAGAGCGTATCTCCTTTTTTGACAACATATATTTTCTTTTGCTCTTCTTCGTTTAAGAAAGCTTCATCATAAGATGTTGAAAGCACAATAGTGCTTTGTCTTTTAGAACTATGTAAATAAGGAGTTGCCCACCTTCTAGTTACCCAAAGCTCTTGATGACGGATGCTATTTTCTTCAGTAAATTCAAATAAATATTCTGGATTGATACATACGCCTTTATAACTTACAATAAGATGTAGATGACTCCCTCTAGAATTTCCTGTATTGCCCCCTTTACCAATGATCGTTCCTTTTGTAATGGTGTCATTTACTTTTACTACTTGCTTAGATAGATGTGCATACACTGTTTCTAAGCCATTATAGTGACGTACTACGACAGTTTTACCTAAACCTGGAAATGTCTTTACAGCGCGTACTTTTCCATCAAATATGGTCATCACATCATCTCCTGTGATTAAGTCGATGTCTATACCTTTATGCGCTCTGCGGTTACGCCATCCATACCGAGAGGTTACTACTTTTTTACGGGCTATAGGAGATGTATAGACGCTATCTGTAAATACAATCCCAAATGGATAGGTTTGTCTATGGCCTTTATAAGGGTTAAACGTCGTGTTGTCCCAATGCTCTGTCATAAAAACCTGTGCTAAACTATCCCGTTTAGAATCTTGGATAATGGTATCACGTAATAACGTTAAAGAAAGGGAATCAAGCTTGACCGTATTAAAATCTATTAACTGACTATATCCTTGATATGTAGTAAAGAGGAGGATGAAAAAAAGAATGCGTTTCATAAAATAATTAAAATAGAGATGTAACTAATGATGCATATAGTTAGAAGACTACATACGTAACGTAAATATGTTGGGATTATGATAATTTATTGATCGAAATATGGAAGCGGATCCATACTCTTTTTGTAATGCTTTAATTCATAGTGCAAATGGGGTCCAGTAGAGTTACCTGTCGAGCCAACATAGCCTATCACATCTCCTTTTTTTACAGATTTTCCATAATTTGTATTAAAACTTTTTAGATGTGCATACCAAGTTTCATAATCATCTTGATGTTTGATTTTAATGATATTTCCCCATGCACCTACTTCTCTAGATAGAAAAACAGTACCATCTGCTGTGGCGATAACGGGAGTGCCTAGTGCGGCTCTGATATCTATACCCGAATGAATTTTTGATTTTTTAGTTATAGGGTTTTTCCTATTCACATTAAAAAAAGAAGTAATTTGTTGTTTTGAGCTTCCTTCTACAGGAAAAGCAAAGGAGGGTACACCATCTGTACTTGCTATTTCTTGTATAACATCTATATTTTCTATCTTTTGTACAACATCATGTACTATGCTATTTTCTATAATGGGCTTCGTAAAAGCGATTAAGAATAAAGCACACATGGGAAGAACCAGAAAATAAGTAAGCTTTGATCGATGATGAGATGTCTTTTTGGTCATCATATCTATTCGTTTTTTGAGAATGGGTGTATTAAAATAACTATAAAGCTGATGAGGCTTCTTGATTTCTAAGCTAGTGGCGATTAATTGTAGATAATCAGATGTCTTCACATCTTCCTGAAGTACATATTGATCTGCTTGATATTCATGTACAGATGTAAGAGCTTTTCTATACACATACACCAACGGATTCCACCAAAAGAAAGCAATATATAGCTCTATGAGAAGAATATCTATCGTATGTCGTAATTGACCATGTGCTTTCTCATGCATGATAATTAAAGGGTCGTAGACCACTCCTTGAGGAAGAAATATCCAATGGAAGTAGGAGAAAACATCAGAAATAGGAGCTTCATAAAGTACTTGTCCTTGACTGTTGATGGGTGTTGACTGCTTTTTTAGAATACATAAACGATATATACTCATAGCAAACCGAAATACACACATCCCTACGCCTAAAAAGTAGATGACCTTTAAAAGTGCTAAGTAGTTAAACGGAGCAGCAGTTAACGTTTGATCTATGGATGGTGCTACTTGCGTTGTTGTTATGGATGTAATATGTTCAAATAGTTGTGGAATCTCTTCTATAGGATATACGATAGGAGGGACCAACTGTGTAAGTAACGGTATAAAGAGAGATAGTGGTACTATAGCAAGTAAAATATTTCTATTTAAAACGTGAAATGTCAGCTTACTAAACATCCATTGATACACCATGTAGAGTACCGAGAAAATAATCATGACTTGAAAAAGATATACGAGCATTTTAGTTGTCATTTTCTTTTAAACGTTCTATTTTTTCTTCGATCATGCGTTTCATCTTTTCTAATTCGGTGAGATTCATATCTTCTCCTTCGGTAAAAGACAAAGCAAATGTACTTGCAGAACCACTAAAGAAATTGCCAATCATATCTTTGATATGCCTTTTGAAATAAACATCTTTAGTAACAGCTGGAGCGTATTGTCTTATTTTTCCAAAGGTTTCATAGTGTAAAAATTCCTTTTTTACCAATACGCGTACAACAGTAGAGATAGTGGTATATGCAGGTCTTGGTTCTGGAAATGCATCTACAATGTCTTTAAGAAATGCTTTTTCTAATGTCCATACATACTGCATGACTTGTTCTTCTGCCTTTGTCAATTCTTTCATAGGGCAAATATAGTGTTTTTTAAAAGTTATGACTATAAATATAGTCATATAACTATATTTATAGTCATTAAAACATGTAAATATCTGATATATAGTTGCTTGTGGAGTGTTAAAAATTTATAAAAAGAAAATAAAGCATAAATTTCTAATGAAATCTCTCTTTATACGCTTTCGCGAAAGCGTATAAAATTAAAAGAATAGCATAATTTTTTACATCATTATGAATCCTAGAAAGTATATAAAATATTATAGAAGAATAATTTTTAAAAAATAAAAAGGTCAAACATACTGTGTATTACAGCTTGCTTGACCTCTCATCCAACTAAAGTGTGGGATTTTATTTGCTTAACAATGGTAGCAATAATAGTTCTGACAAAAATCGCCTGGGGCACAATCTGCATTTGAAGTACATTGTGGTGTAATACAATGGCCTCCAGCGCTACAAACACGACCGCCAAAACAATCGTTATTAGAGTCACATTCAAGCCTTATACCGCCAGTAATAGTTACTTGTTGACTTTTACCTAATTTTTGAATTCCTTCGATATTTAAAATGTTTTTTAACATAATGAATTGATTTAAAAATTGTGATTGCTGTGAACAGTTAGAGACACTCACAGTGTATGTCTTTCCTTGCAAGAAATTTTCAATACATACGTCTTGTATACATACTGTTTCTATTTTTTGATGTGATGTTGACTAAGTTTATAAAATTAGCAGGTTACACATCTTCCATCTACACATATATATCCTGGTCTACACGAAATAAAGAAGCAAGCATTTATTTTATTACCTCCGTTGATTTTTAACTGCTCAGCTTGATTGA
>CAKZKZ010000115.1 GCA_937124495.1 uncultured Dokdonia sp.
CAAACTCAACACCCATACATACCGCATCTATTTGATGAATCTCTGCTAGAAATGCATAATGACGTATCCATCTGTAGTAATAGTCAAAGAAGGCATCCCAATCTTCTTCGGTTTCATATTCAAGTGCACCTGGCCAACTATTGCCAAAAAATACTTGCGGCTTTAAAAGAGATTGCATCCCAAGTTGTTTTGCCTCATAGGCAGAATGTATAACACCTTGATCGTTTTCTGATCCGGCTCTACTTCCTATAGAAAGATAGGTAGGTGTACTTCCCATACGGATATAACTATATGGGACAATCGCCATCGCATTACTCCCCATATCATGCTGCTTTACGATGGCCTCGGTTGCTTTTTTGGAGAGATATCCATTATAGATACTGTATCCTTCATGTGCAAAGTTGAATCCTTTTAAATAGGATATAGTAGGTTTTATACGTTTCTTTTTAGGGTGCTTTAAAGCTTCTTTTGCAAGGTAATTTTTCCATTTTGGTTCTAATGAACTTATCTCTTTTTCAGAAGGAATCCAGTTACTAAATCGTTGTAAGAATACATCTTTACCCCAATGATCTAATAAAAATGCAACGAAGGAAGCTGCCATACATTCTGTCAATAAAGGAGATTCTTTTTCGAGCAACTCATTGTCAAAAAGTTCTTTTGCACTAAGGGTGTTGCCAGACTCAAAAAGTCGTGCGGACCAATATGGATAGCCTTCTCGTTGCCATTGATCTGTAAAATACACCGCAAGTCCTTTTGAAAATGCCTTAGATTTAGAACTGCCTACTGCATGATGCAAAATGAGCGCATTTTCTTTTTCTATATAATTGTCTTGATATTGCTCATTAATAATGGTGTGTACCGCAGTAGTATTAATGTCAATATGTGCTTGTTGGGTATTGCCTAGCATTAGACCTTTGTCTTCTGCAGTATTATAAATATGGTAGGCTATTTTAGGAATCACGCGTGTACTTCCCGTAAAATCAATGATGTTCTGATAGGTGTTTTCCAAATCAGAAACTAAGAGTGCTGTATGTTCTTGAGATACTTCTTTTTGATGCGTGGTGATTGTGTAATGCGCTGATTTTGCAATAATCTTATTTCCTTCAGCGTAATCAAAATGTGTTTTAGTGTCCAGCTTCCATTGATCATTAAAATTTCCTAAGATCACTCTATTCGTATCGCGATAGAATTCATAATCCATTGTTTGCCAGAAAAACGAAGCGCCAGATTGATATACTCTACGTTCAAAGAATTCAAAGAGTGTATTTGCATCGTTTCCAGTAAAAAAGCTAAAAGGAAGCGTATTGTTCTCTGGATTAGGGAAAAAAGAAACAGACAACACATCAGATGCTCTATTGTATGTTTTTGATGATAACCCAATTCCTTGATGTGTAACCTCAATAGGCATTGATGCTGTGAATCTTTTTAATAATGCATGTTCTTGGGGTGTTCCTATTAAAAATAGGATATGATCCTGAATATCTGCTTCTGTAACTTCTGAAACAGATGTATAATGTATAGTGGCATTTCTACGTCTCCCATTTTGAGGAAGTTGGTTGATGGTGTCTAATAATGTTTTGTACTTTTTACGAAGCGTAGGGTTTGTAGCCCCAAAAACGACGAGAATCTCTCTTTTATCAAAAAAACTGCGACGTAATTGGCGTCGGGTAGGGAGTGAGACTACTTCTGTTTGCGCTTGTGTAATTTTTATATCTTGATGCGCTGCAGTATCCTTTGTAGTTGTTGTAAATGAAGAAGCAACAAAAATACATAGTACAATAACTGATAGTATAATGCCTATAATTGTACGTTTCATGAAAGGATATTGTTAGTATTTTTTAAAAGTACAGTAAAAAGCAATATGCAATCTCTAAATATTTATTAAAGTTCGCGTAAAGAATAGATTGTAAGGACTTGAAAAAATAGGCCACTAGTATTCTAATTTTAATAGTACCTTGGCGAGGTATTAAACATAATCCGCCTTCTTGAATTGATCATTCGTAAATACATAATTTTAGGATTTTTTTTATGCAATAGCATGCTTTATAGTCAGCGTTTAAACGTTGATGGAGGTATGTTACTCAAAGCTGAAATCACGTTGGGTAATCAAAACCAATGGCTTAAGATTGGGGTATTTGGTTTTGGTGTTGTTAATTATGGTGATGCATCTATAGAGAGTGGTGTGTCCTTTGCTTCGTATCAATTTCTGAAAAGACACACTAAAAAAAGATCAGGAATCGCTTATTCGTATGAAGTTTTTGCGTTGGCTGGCATAGGGAAAAATACCAATCTTTTAGGGTCGGCAGTTTCAGAAATGAATACCGCTATTATTTTTGATCCTCGTAAAAAGGGAGGATTTAATGGTTTGGGATTTGGTTTTGGAAAAGATTATTTGCCTAAAGATTTAAAGAGTTATGGTATCCGAAGAGGACAATTTATTATGCGTTTTAGTAATTCAGACCACAGTGTACATGCGGTGTTCTCAAATGATTTTAAATTCGGGACTATTTTTAATGGAGAACGTACCGATTATGCCACCACGGGATCACTCACAGTTGCTGTCACTCATATACAAAATGACTATAGAATATATCAAGCAGGACTAGGATTAGCCTTGTTTACGCCACAACCAGATTATTCAAGATCTCCTAGGAACCCCATAAACTCAGATGATGGTCGGAAAAATGTCTGGTTTATGTTACCGCCTTTTAAAGACTTGTTTTATACAAATCTTTATGCATTTGGAACCTATCAAGATGAACACTAGGAATTTCATACTAAACTAGGTGTCAATAGCCAATGGATTGGAGCTTATGTTCAAAATACATTGCACGATGGTTTTGGTTTAAACCCCAGATTTCCTTGGGAAATAGAAGAGAAAGATACACTGTTTTTTGAAATAGCAGGAAGCACCATATATAGACTAGGAGGGACGTATGATTAAAAATAGTTTCATCGCAGGGATCATATTCGTACTACTTTCTAGTTGTAGTACATACACTACTTTTTATGGGGAGACGGTTAGAACGTTGGATGTAGATACAAAGACGCGGCGCTTAGATGTGAGCTATCAAGATTTGAAAGAATTTCCTGTTTCTTTTGAAAAATTAGAGACATTGCGTATGCTGAATCTATCTGGAAATACACAGCTAGATATTCCTGAGATTCTAGCATCGCTACCACATCCTGAAAAATTAGAAATACTCGTATTAGATAGTCTACAACTTAAAAAAATACCTGAGGTATTAAGTGACTATAAAAACTTAAAACAATTATCCTTAGCCTATAATCCTACGCTTGCTATAGAGGAAACAATCACAGTTATTGAAGAACTCCCCTTAGAGTTTCTGAATTTAAAAGGAAATCAACTCACACAATTGCCAGAAGCAATTACGCATTTGAAAACGCTGAAAGATCTCAACCTCTCTTACAATAAAGTACATGATGAGAATAGTTATACGTATTTAGGGGCTTTGCCTAATTTGTACTCTTTATGGTTAGATCATAATTACTTAGCAAAATTACCTAAGACCATAGGAGCTATAGACCAAATTACCTATTTTTATATAGATAATAATGCATTGACATTCCTGCCGCAAGAAATGGAAAACATGACAGGGTTACGAGTGTTACATGCTGGATACAATAAATTTACAGAGCTTCCTGAACGATTTATAAAAATGCCAAGTCTTATTATGGTACATATTAATAATAATCAAATAACATCTTTTCCTAGGAAATATGAGGTAGAAAAGTATGCGATGTTGGCTCTTTTATTAGATCATAATCCGCTTCCAGAAGAGGAGCGTCTTTGGGCAGAAAAGACTTTTAAGAAATTCTTTTTATTGTCTTTCGAACAGACATTTTAAAAAGGAATATATAAGAGTTGTATTATTTTTTTTGATCGGAAAACTGTACTTTAGCCAGCTATAAAAGGTATATGCAACCAGATCAACTAATAGCGAGATTTCAACAAAAGGACGAGAGTGCTTTTGCAGAACTCTATGCACGTTATAGTGAGAATATTTTGGGAGTCATATACAGTGTGTTACATGATCAAGAATTATCTGAAGAGGTATTACAAGATGTATTTGTAAAAGCATGGAATAGTGCCAGTTCTTATAGTTCTCAGAAAGGACGATTTTTTACATGGTTACTCAATATAGCTCGTAATGCAGCGATTGATAAAACACGTTCTAAGGCATTTAAGAATAGTAAGCAAAACCAAGATGCTGCTTTTTTCGTAGATACCCTTGAAGATAAAAATGATTTCTCTTTAAAAGTAGATGCCATCGGTATAAAAAAGTATATAGAAGTACTAGAACCTATTTGTAAAAAGGTGATACATCTACTCTTTTTTAAAGGGTATACACAAAAAGAAACTGCTGAGGAATTAGACATTCCATTGGGAACTGTAAAAACACGAAATAGGATTTGCATCAATAAATTAAGAGACGTATTAGGAGTAACGTGATAGATATTCAAACATATATCGATTCGGGAGTTTTAGAACTCTATGTGTACGGAACACTTTCCGAAGCAGAAAGCGTTGAGGTTTCTCGTTTGGTCGCATTACATCCTGAACTTAAAGCTGAGGTAGAAAAAATAGAAGTTGCCTTGCAACAATTGACCAGTGCAGCGGCTCCATATACACCATCTAATTTTGAAGGGATACAAGCTAAGATTCAATCAAAAGATGAGGATGGGGTTATTCCGCTTTCGCGAAAGCCATTAAAACAAATAAGTAAGCGTACCATATTTTTCTCTTCCTTAGGTTGGGTAGCAGCTATACTGTTACTGGTAGCTATGGGATATCAATTTGCTGAAAAACAAAAGTTAGAAGAAAAAATCACCAAAATAGAGCGCGAACAAGTTCTTCAAGAAGGCAAAATACTCATGGCCGAAGAAGATTTGCAAGAAGTAACAGGTTTACTCAATGTATTGCGTGATAAAGATGTCATTTCAGTGCCACTAGGAGCGCAGGCAATTGCTCCAGAAGCATATGCATCTATCTATTGGGATAAAGAAACTGAGAAAGCCTATGTGGATGTACGTGGGTTGCCAACACCTCCTAAAGGAAAAGTATATCAGTTATGGTCATTGACCTTAGATCCTCTTACGCCAACGAGTATGGCTGTATTGGATCAATATGATACAGAAGGGGCACAACTTTTTGAAATAGAAAATCCAAATGCCTCTGAAGCTTTTGGAATCACCTTAGAACCAGAAGGTGGTAGTGCTTCTCCTACCTTGGAACAACTTTATGTATTAGGTGTTGTAGAACCTTGATAGTAATTGTTAGGTTGAAGTTCATACTTTTGCATTAATGAACTTTATTAAGAAAATACAACACGCATATTCTTCACATAAAGTAAAGAGAAGGGTTTTTAAGAAAATTAATAAATCATCTCATACATCTTCAACAAAGACTAAAAAGCAAGAATCTTTAGGTGATTATAAAAGTGTGTTAGATAATGACATAAAAATCTACTTAAAAAAGTATACATCTAATATCTCTGGAATTGATAAAGGGTGGTATAAGTATTTCTATCAAATGATAGAAGAATTATTAAAGAACGGATTAACTAACGAAGATGTTATAGGTGTAAAGGAGAAGTATGCAGAATTTAGATGTCATATAGAAGCAACGAATAATGAAAAGCAGTTAGTTTTTGATAATATTATAGGTACTTATACCAATGTCATTAATTCCAGATGTCAGTTTTGTGATCATTCAGGGATTAAACAATCAATTGAAGGTTGGAATTTTATTTTATGTTTAAAGCATTATATTGAATATGAGTATGATGTGTCTGTTGATGAATCTATTTATGAATATAAAGAGTTCTTTAAACCTAAAATAGATATTCAAAATTATAAGAATGTTTCGAATTCTTTACATAGTCAACTTGAAAAACAATATGTATCAACATATATTTCAATACTTATGCAATTTTTAAAAAGAGAAGAATCAATTCCTGCGGAAAGAATTAGGAATATACTTATGGATTACTTTTCTACTTTAAATATGATTTGGGTTCGAGACGATCTCTTGTCAATTAATGATAAGAAATATAAGATAGAAGTCAATTTTCTTGACGAGGATGGTCATAGAGTTATGTCTGGAGTTAATAAGGGTTTTCAAAACAAAGAAGAAATTATATCAAATCTCATAGATCAGTCCTTGAACGAATAATATTATTATTTGCCCATAAAAATCTTATATAGAAAACGCCCTATTCAAGTAACCAACAAGAATAGGACGTCCAACTAAACAAAATCAAAAAAAAATCTAGTAATATGGTTTTTCTTTTTTAAGGTTATAAGTTTTTTATAGCGTTTGTGGTTACAGGACCTAATTCATAACTAGCATCCAATAATTCTTTTTTAATAGGCGTCACACGATCATAGAGTCCGTTAGACTTGTAAATTTTGGCAAGGTGGTATTGTGCTAAAGGCTCATAGGTTTTGTTGACCACATGAGTTTCTGCAATAGTTAATGCTTTCTTGTACTCTCCTTTTTGTTGGTATACATAGGCTAGTAAATCATAGGATTGTGGTGTAGGCCTGTTTTCTATTTCTTTTTGTGCAATGGCTAATGCAGTATCAAATGCTTCTTTTTCACTGAGAAGAATTTCTGCAGTATGAGTATTATACATATCTCCATATGCAGGGTTTTGAATGGCTTCCAAATACGCATTGATATGTTCTTGTTTTGCAATAACATCGTTTTGGTATTCGGCTATTTCGGCTTTGAGTAAGAAATAATCTGGGCTTTGATGTTGTTTTTGGATCGTATCTAAAATACGTAAGGCTTCCGTTGGATTTTTTTCATGAGAATACGTGATCCAGGCGATTCCTTTTTTCGCGTAAGCATCATTAGGATCAATCGCAAGAGATTTTAAATAGTGTTTGTAAGCATCTTTGATACGTCCGGCATGCCCATAGTAGTCTGCGAGATTGGTGTAGACCCAACTTTTTAAAGTTTCATTGTTGCTGTATTCTGCAATGCGCTTTGCGCGTTCCATATTATGAATGGCTCCATCTAAATCTCCTTTGTAATCTTTCCATTTTGCCAAACGAATAAGATAATTGAAATCAGAAAAATCGGTAATCAGATATAAATAAGTTTCTGCAGCTTTATAGTTCCCTAATTCCATAGCAACATCAAATTGCATAGCATGTGTTTCTGTTTTATTAGGAGAAAAAAACTGTGCTTCTTGTAATGCTTTAGCAGCTTCTTTAAATTTATGTTGAGAGATGCGATTTTTTGCAAGTGCTCTTAAATACACATCTTTGCCTATATGCGCTTTATCTGCTGCTTTTTCTAATGCAATTTCAGCTTTTGTAAGAGATTCAATGGTGCCTGTGGTTTCAAATAGTTTTGTGTATTCTTGTGCACTCTTTCCTAAGGCAATGATTTGCATGCTATCTTGTTTGATTCTGGTATTCCAAAATGTAAGGTGTTGTTTTGTTAGATCTTTATTGGATGTATTTTGGTATTCTAAATACGTATTATAATCTTCTGGGTTGGTGATTTGCTTTTCTTGACACGCAAAGAGAAAACAAATACATGCTACTAAAAATATTGATTTCATTTTGAGATTTTTTTGAGGTTGTTTGTATGCTTATGCTATGTTTAAAAAGGAGTTTGTATTTAGAACAAACTCCTTTTTAAAAGGTTGTTAGTTATGAGGTGCTTCTAGGTAAGGAAATGTGTTAGAAGGAGTTTCTCCTGCGGCACTCACACCATCGGTAACTAGAATAGGTAGGTCAGGAGTCCCATCACCATCTAGATCTTGTCCATTAAAGCGATCTCCGTTTTGACCTCCAAAAAAGAGAATCAAAGAGATATCTATGACATCGTCTGTGAGTGTACGTCCTGTTAATACATTGGTTCCATCAAAATAAGATGTAGGAGCATTAGGTGCTACTTGTAATACATCTGATGCT
>CAKZKZ010000116.1 GCA_937124495.1 uncultured Dokdonia sp.
CACCTATGAATATAAAAAAGGCAATCAAACGTATTCTGGAGCACTGACTTTTGAACATTTCCCATTCGACCCAAAACTAGGAAGGCCAAAAGCTCAAATTCTAGGACTTTTAAGCGATCTGGCAAAAGTAGATCCGTACTGGAGTGTTAAAAAGGGTGGATGGAATGAAGACTATTTCCCTGCACTACCAGATGTAGGATTGGATTATAGTATTGTTGCAGATATCCCAAAAGTACCTAGTACACCTTATAAACATAATCACTAATTAAAACGTATATATATGTCACATTTAGAAAAAAAAGAACTTCATGTATGTATGGGGTTGAATTCATGTAAAAATGAAGGAATTACAAAGAATAATGACTGTGCTGGACAAGGAGATTGTGCGACAGCAATAAGTCATCCATGTCACACATTAAATAGTTGCAAAGGGCAAGGGGCTTGTGGTCTTTTTGGAACGACTGAAGAATTTTGTCATCCTGGAGAAAATGATTGTAGGTATCAAGGAAGTTGTGGTGTACCTATTTTAGCATCACGATTTATCTCTCAAGGTCCAAATAAAGGCCGAAGTGTTTGGCTATTGGCAAGAGCACGTTTTGAAGAAAAAAGAAAAGGACTTGAACCAAAAACAGGCCCTTCTCCAGAACCATTTGGTCCCACACAAGAATATGTAAATGCACTTCCTGGTATGCCTTATAAAGTCTACTCGTCATGTGGACAAAGCGGTAGTAGGTCTTGTTCTTATGCAAATGACAAAAAATTAAGAAAAATTGAAGCTGATGCTAGAGTTTCTATTATGAATGTAGAAAGCGAAGCTCTATTACCAGATACTCTTAAAACCTGTCCTAAGAATGCCAAATAGATTAGGGTTACCCAATTTAGGGCTTGGACTAGGTCTTAGAAGTCAACATTTTGAACATATTCTTGAAAAATCACCCGAAGTAGATTGGTTTGAAGTGATTTCAGAGAATTTTATGGACTCGTATGGCCGTCCGCGACATATACTAAAACAAATAGCAGAAAAATACCCCGTGGTCATGCACGGGGTTTCTATGTCTATAGGGAGTACAGATCCTTTAAATTTTGACTATTTAAAGAGTTTAAAGACACTTGCTGATGAAGTGAAGCCTGCTTGGATTAGTGATCATTTATGTTGGACAGGCGTTTTAACCACCAATTCGCACGATTTGCTTCCATTGCCACTCAATGACGAATCCTTACAGCATGTGTGTGATCGTATTAACCAAATTCAAGACTATCTAGAAAGACCTCTTATTGTAGAAAATCCAAGTACGTATGCTTCGTTTAAAAATTCAAACATTCCTGAATGGGAGTTTTTAAAACTCATGACCGAAGAAACAGGTTGCGGATTGCTCCTTGATGTTAACAATGTCTTTGTGTCCTCTTTCAATAACGATTTTGACCCTGTAACCTATATCAACGGACTTCCACATGATAAAATAGTACAAATGCATCTAGCTGGACATCAGAATTGTGGGAACTATATTATAGATACACATGATCGTGAAGTGACAAATCAAGTGTGGGAACTCTTCCAAATGACCTACCAACTAGCGAGTGAAGCCTCTATTCTATTAGAATGGGATGGTAATATTCCAGCGTTTGATGTCTATCATTCCGAATTGCTAAAATCAAAAAAATATATGGATCCTACGTTTAAGAATACCGTAGAAGAAAAACAGCATTCTGATCAAGAAAATGTTTCCAATCCGCTAAATTTGATATCGTTAGAACTAATGAATGAATCAGAGCAATAAAAATGGAAGAAAAAGTCAATATACCTCTGACTAATTTTCAGCAATGGATGCAACAAATGCTGTTGGATCCTTTTCAACAAACAGACGTTGATCCTAGGGATTTACTTCCTACATCATTCAACACTTCGGCATTAGAAGATGTTGTGCATCACTCAGAAAGACTTACCGCTCGGGAGCATATAGGCATCGATCAACGTGGGTACATTGCACGATTACGCAATTGTATGGCACAGCAATTTAGCGCTTTAGAATATGCATTAGGAGAAGATATTTTCTGTGCTTTTGCAGATAATTATCTTGCATCTAAGCCTTCTTATAATTATAATCTAGCCCTATTAGGAAAACATTTCCCTGAATACTTAGAAGCCAACAGACCAGATGCCGCCGAAGAGAAAAAGGAAGATTGGATTAATTTCATCATTGAATTAGCACAATTTGAATACGATATTGGCGTTATTTTCGAGCAGAAAGCCGAGGAAGACTATCAGCTTGCTACCGTCAATTCTCAAGAAGCAGCATTACAATTGGTTCCTATCTGCGAACTCTTTAAGTTTCAATTTCCTGTCCAAGAGTATTATTCCGAATTTAAAAATGAAAAGAAACCAGATGTACCCTTTGAAAGCGAAAGTTACTGTGTGGTTTTACGATACAAATTTAAACTAGCAGTTTATCCTCTTCACAAAGAGCAGTATGACTTTTTAAAGTATATGAAAGAGGGGTTGACTATTTCTGAAGCAATATCAAAATTTAAAGAAAACTATAACGTAGATGCTACAGAATTTGATACTATATGGAGCCGTTGGAAAATGCGCTGGATAGCTGCTAAAATTTTTCGAGTGTAAGTACATCTTTATATCACTACTCCAATTTTTAAATGTACATTTATAAAATGGAATATGTTGTATACGCTTTCGCGAAAGCGTACTCAGCAAGTTTTCAACTGAAATACATAGGAAACAAATCAACAAGTAATACATATTATACTTCTCTAAAAAAAATGTACAGCACTTCATTATAAGTATAAAATCAAATGGCATATATGAACTGTATCAAAACTCAAGAAACCTATAACTACTCAAAGGATACATAGTCATTGAGACAAGCTGTGCATACCATGTGATAGTATATTAAAAAAGAACACAAATGGAAGGTGAATCTGAGGTAACGGTAAGAGAAATACAATTAAGGGATATTGATTTAATCACTAAATATTGGCTCAATGCTGATCCCGATTTTTTAGTTCAAATGGGCGTTGATCTCGATAAAGTCCCTGCCAGAAATGAATTAACAGAAACATTAACAGCAGAAGTCAATAAACCAATCACAGACAAAAAATCGTATGCTTTGATTTGGGAACTTAACGGAACGCAAGTTGGACACTCAAATGTAAATGGTATTACATTCGGTAAGGAAGCCACGATGCATTTGCACCTATGGCAATCAATAAATAGAAAAAAAGGAATGGGAAGCCTATTGGTTAAAAAATCACTCCCTTTTTATTTTGAGAACTTAGAAATTAAAAAACTAATTTGTGAACCCTATGCTTTTAACCCTGCTCCCAATAAAACATTAAAAAAAGTAGGATTTGAATTTATAAAAAAATATAGAACAATTCCAGGGTCATTAAACTTTGAACAAGAAGTGAATCGTTGGGAATTAACAAAAGAGAATTATGAAAAAATCATTTTTAATAGCTAGTTTTTCTTTACTCCTATTTGGATGTAATGTAAACCCAAACAAAGAAGCCAGAATTCAGAAGCTTGAAACAGAACTACAACAAACCATCGATAAAGTCAACACACTTGAACGTAGTCTTCAAACACTTGCTCTTGAAAACAAGCAACTCAAAACAAGAATTCTTGCGCTTGAGAAACAATAAGATTTTTGAATATCAAATGACGAAAAGTAAATCTAGCATGCTTATACGAAGCAAACTAAAACACAAATAGTTAGGGATTTAAAATACCCATAATCCTACTGAGAAAAAAATTAATCTGTTTTAGGATTCAAAAAAAGTTCACTCTTTTTATTCAGTACCTCAAGAAACTCTAATTCATGACCATAGTTTAGCAGTTCAAAGTCAAACATTTCATCATCTTCAACATATCGAATAAATTCTTCTACACGATGCTCAGGAATATTAAAATTCTCTGCTAAAAAGTTAGAACCAAGATAATATTTGATAGATTTTGCTGGTACTTCTGGAATTCCAGCGGCTTTTTTATCTTTCACTTCAGATCTAAAAAGCGGTATCAATAATTGATCTACAACGTTTATAACATTTAAACTATGCACCATCGCTTGAGCCTCCGATCGAATGGCCATATTTTTGATCTGGCTTTTGTTATCTTCTGTAAAATCATATACATCGTGGTTCTCTATTCCAAAGTAAATAGCATCCAGTTTTGGATTAAATATTTTTACGCTATTTATATCAGTTTTAAGATCGCCCGTCAATCTTTTCTTTATGACGACAACCTCATCTAATTTATTAACTTCTTCAATTAAAAATATGTTGATCCTTTTGGATTCTAAAATGGCTTTATTCACTCTAACATCAAAGTTTTGATATTCTAAAGCTCTAATTTCTATAAGATCATTGATCGCTACAGCAATGATAAATTCCCCATTTTCATTGGTTACAGTCCCTAAACGTGAGGAAGTATTATAGATAGAGATCCCTTCAATATCATTCCCTTCAACAATAATTTTTCCTTTAATATTTTCTCGTCTAATATCTTGAGAAATCGCTAAAAAGCTAATCAGAAACACAAATAATGGTAGTAGTTTTTTCATAGATAAGAATTGATACTTCAAAAATAATTCTCAACAGTTCAATTTCAACATTAATCGCTGTAATCTTTTGTTAAAAAAGAAGTTACGCTATATTTTTCAAAAAAACAATGTAGACATATAATACTTACTATTATTTACTTTCGTACTTCGATTAAACTCAGTGTATACTTCTTCCTAATTACGCTTTCGCGAAAGCGTATAAAAAAATAAACCCAGTAACAAACCACATACAAATCGTTAGGTTTCTTATAACAAAACGTCTTAATAATACTTTAAAAAAATTCTAATTACTGTATCTTACCAACCTATCTAAAGATGGAAATTATGCAAGACAATAAAGTGCTACATTATATTAAAAATGTATTAGAAAATATGCCAACTAGCTGGTTGAGTCTAACCACTCATAGACTAGATATTTATGAGGAGAAATTAGCAAAAACTCAGTTTTTAGATCAATTTGAAGACTTATTTAATGCCAATAATTCGAAACCATCAGCACTCAATGAATTACCTACTTCTTACGACTATATTCGACTAGGTCATCCATTATCGTGTGTATTAGAATGGGGAATTGCAAATGTACATCAGCTACAGTCAGAAAGCGTTATCAGTTTTTCGTCAAAGACGACACCTATTTTAGCCATACTGAGAAAGAATTTATTAGATAATAAGGATACCCAAATCCTATACACTGGAGAACTACCTGCTTCTTTTGATGCAGAAGTCGTGAAGCGTGTATATGGATATAATTTTGAATTAAAGAAGGTTGAAACTGCATCAGCTGTTGCTGACTTTGATGGAAGTACGGTATTTATTTCGCAGCACACAGCTATTACAACAACGGATCTACACCCAAATATTGACTTCTATATTAATCTCTATGCAGATCTTGGTAGTGTTTTAATCGTGAATGGGGCACAAAATGAAGCATACGTCTCAGATATTCAGCATGTACGAAGAAGAGAGACTATTGCCATGACACCAGCCAATGCGCTTGTTGCTTTACAATCACTCGTTGAAAAATCTTCTTTTGATACAGATACCAGTATGGTAGCTGCAAACAAAGCCAGTGTTTTAACATCTATTAAAGAAATTACGGTCGCACACACAAAAGCGCTTGTAGGTTCTAGTGGACTCTCTGTTCAATATGCGATTATAATGGGGCTCATTAACGATGCTTTAGAAAATCATAAAGGAAAAGCGATCAAATTTGTAGTTCCTCCTAATTGTTATGGTGGGACAAATGATCAGGCAAGACGCGTTGCGGCTTGTCTTGATAATGTAGAAGTAGTCGATTTACCTGTAGATGGTGATAATGATATGGTACAAAGTATTGATACCGTTTTAACTAAAATCGCTAATGAAGATGCGATTCCTTATATCATTGCTGAAATTCCAACAAATCCAAGAGTTGAAGTTCCAGATCTTATCAAATTAAAAGAAGCTCTAAGTGAAGTACGTAAAACAGCAACGGGTGAGATTGCTGTCGATCCCGTTTTTATCTTAGATCAAACATTCTGTCCTAATATCCATTTTTTAGGAGAAAACGATATACTCTCTACGGTTAGAGCTATTTCCTATGCCAGTGGAT
>CAKZKZ010000117.1 GCA_937124495.1 uncultured Dokdonia sp.
TTATTAACGACCTGATCAGCCATACGGTCTGCTTCTACTTCATATTTGTCTCCAGGTGTCCCCATCGACAGTTTTGGCTGTACTTTTGGTTTAAAAAATGAATCTCCGCCTACTACTTGATTTGGCGGTAGTTTTGATTGTCTCCTTCTCATAATCCTTTGCTGTTTTATAGTGTGCGTTTTCCTTTTATACTTATGATGTAATGATCGATATTACCAATTGGTATACACCAAATGATCCAACCATGGGAGTCTGCATATCCCAATCCCCCATGGGAGTTTATCTACCAAAATATCTTGAGTTTTTCGTTCGATGACAATTTTAGGATTGTCTTCTTTAAAACTTAATTTTCCTGCTCTTTGTAAAAATTCGTGACGTAATAAATCTGCAGATGCATTATTGAGCACTCCCCAGTTTTCAACAACAGATTCTAGTAATTCTTCTGCTTGTTGCTTTATAGTATCCGATAATTGAATGTGTTTTTGTATCGATTTTTTTAACGGAATACCGCATAGAAATTTTTCAAATAACATCTGACTTTCTAATTGCTGTTCTTTTTTTGTTGCTAGATAATGGAGTGTATGGATCGCTATTTCTGGATCTATAATTGTGTTTGTATCATCTATAATTCCGCAGTCATAGAAAAAAGGTTTTAGGTAGGGATGTAGGATGATAAGTCCAGCATTTGGAACATGATATGAGCCCGTATCGGTAAGAAATACTTCTTCTTGTTGTGATGTGATTTCTTTTATATACGTATCTACTGTAGCAATATCATTAGGCGCTGGATTAAATTGACTTAAAAACGCCTCATATTGTTGCGCTATTTTTTGTTGCGAATTTTCTTTTTGAGAATTCTCTTTTTTGGAGTTGTCTTGTGTCTCTTTATCCTGAGAAGGATTTGTTTGAATCACCTCATCACTCTTCTTTTGTGAATTTTTTCTTTGAGAACCATCGTGCATCTCTTCTTTACCAGCGTTATTTGTTTTGATTGTTTTCTCACTCTTTTTACTCTCTTCTTTTGATGTTTCTATATGCGTTTTGGTGTCTCTAATAGCATCTTTCGTAAGGGCTATTTTATCTATGCTAACATCTTTTTCTTTTGAAATCCCTATGTGATCTTTAGTTGAACTATTATTTTCATTAAGAGATGTGTTATTTTTTTCTTTAGGCGTACCTATAAGCTTGTCTGTATTTTTATGTTCTTTGAGGGTTGTTTTTTCTTGCTCTTTTATGTCTAAATGATCTTTTTCTTTGTGTTTTGATGTGAGTTCACTAGGAGTATTTATTTTATGACTAGTTTGTTCTTGACTTTGCTCTTTTGTTTCTGTTTGTTTTTTGAAATTTGATGTCCCACTATATAGAGCAGGTTGTAATATAATGCTTGCTTCTTTGGAGAGTCCTATGGTGTCAAAAACGGTAATCAGTTGTGATACTAGGGTTTCTTTGTTCTGAGATATGTTAATTCCTTCTTTTTGTAAAGCAGTAATTGTCTCTGCTTCTGTAATCTTAAATCCCTGTTGTATGAGGGTTAAGACCGCTTTCGCGAAAGCGTATACACCTTCACCTTGAATGGAAGGATTCTTTATAAGAACTGAAGAAATTTTTTCTATAAAGGCAGTTATGTTTTTTGATTGTAAATAGGTGATGATTTCATTCCAGATAAAATCTCTAGATATAGTGCTTAATTGTGTGAGTAGTTTTATGAAATCATCTTGGAGAATGCCTATTTCTTTTGTGTGTTTAAAAGAAGATGTCAACATGGTGTGTACCTCTTGATCTGTAAATTGTTGAATGGATCGTTTTTTAGAAATAGGCTTTTGGAGTAGTTGCATGTATTGATTTGAAAACGAACTTTTAGAAGCTATTTCTGTGATTTCTTCTTGCGTAAAATAAATGGACTCACTTGATGTCTTCCACCAAGGGGTATATCCGTTTTCTATAAAAAATAATAAGGATCGCTCTTGATGTTCTTGTGTATTTATAAGCAGCACCTCTTCTGTTGCTTGTGATGGTGTTTTTAAAATAGCATCTATTTTTTGAACCAGTTTTTCTTTAGTATCTGTTTTTAAGGCATTAAAATTATCTTTACTATTGACATTGATTTCCAGTGTGAGTTGTGGAATTTGAACAATCTCGGCAGGCAATCTCTGTTCTATGTTTTTAAAATAATCTTCTAGATACGGAAGAATGTCTTCCTTTAAGAACATTCCAAGGCGATCCTTGAGGTCGTGAGCCACTTTGGTACTATTGGTCTCCACCTCAAGGAACACCTTGTTTATGATATGTTCTTGTTCTAGGATCATTGTATAGGTCGTATAAGTTCTAGCATTTGCTCTATTCTTTGTCTTGTATACTCTGGTAACTCATTATTTTCAAGACATTGCATTAAGAACTCTCTAAGTGTTCCTTCAAGTTTATCTGGTTCTGGATCTCCTACATCAAATGGGGTGTCTTGTAGTGTGCCAAGTGCTGTTTTAATGGCATCCATAACAGGATTTAAAGCTGAGATATCTACTTCGTTTAGATCTTTTTGACAGTGAAGAATATGAATTACAAGCCTAATTTGAACTCTTAAATATTTTGTAAATAATTGAATTGCATTAGGTTTACTTGCTTGTAATAATCTATTGGCAGTCTCTTCAATAGTAGAAGATAACATATCGTCCAACTTATCATTACTATTACCTGCAATGTATCTGTTTATTTCTGCGATAACAGCGCCATAAGCGTTTTTGGTTGGACGAACGACAAAATCACCAATCTCTCCTTCTGGTATAGGATCATTTTGTATTAAGGCTCCATCTGCTCTAATTCCCATGTCTACAAGGTCATTACAACTTGTTGGTTCTCCTGTATTTAGAATTACAACAACTTCCGTTACATCTGTTGTAAAGTCATCACAACCACTACCAGAGACCGTTAATACTGCATTTATAGAAAATCTATTCGATTCTATGTGTTCTCTAGATAGGGTAAAGGGTATAGATGGGTTTTCTCCTTCAACTTTTGGTGCTCCTTCAAAATCCCAAGTTAACGTTGTGCCAGGATACAAACTTGTATTATAGTTTGTTGCTGTAAATGTGATGGTAACTTCTTCTTGCCCATCTACTAATTGTATGCTTGTAGGTGACCAACTAAAACCTATATTTACTGGCTTTCTTCGTACTACTAAGGTTTCTGACGTATTGAGAACTCCATTTATGATAAATCGTATAGGTGTATTAAATCTGGTAAAAGCAGACGTTAGCCCTATTCTTTGTGTTGTAGGATTAATAGAAATCCCTGTATCATTACCATCTACGGCAATAGATACATCAGGAGAAAGTGAATATGTTGTTGCCAAAGCATTTGTTCCAGCTTCAAAACAAACTTCATTATCACCTAAATCAAATGTAATATCAGGTTCTATAATCTGTATATCTACCGGTTTTGATCTTGGTTCTGGATCACATAATGTTCCTGAAATGGTTAGTGTTGCTGTAATAGAATAGGTGCCTTGTGCTTGCTCTGGAACTATAAAAGTTGCTGAGGTAGAAGCCCCTTGACGCTGTAGCAAGGTTTGTCCTGTAGTTGCATCTATAAATCTCCAATTGAAGATAACATCAGGAAATTGTTGTGTGATTTCACTAGCATTTAAAGCTGTAAATGCCATGACTCTTGAATTATTAGGCCTTGTAATACTTGGATTAGGTGGTGTAAATGTAAAATCTGCCACAGGTGCTTCAATCACATTTGCTATTAACAAGGTTTCTCCATTAATAGTAAGATCCCTTTGACCTACTCCGGCTATATTTGGTCTAAATACAAACCCTCCATTACCACTAGGGTCTGGCTGTACACCAACTCCTTGCACTATTGTTCCTGATATATCTGGTGTGATTGTAATAGGGTATGGGAAAATATCAATATCACAAAAATCATGATTTCCACTATTTAATTCTAGAGTGAAGTCAGGATTAACAACAGTGATTATAACTTCTCCTGTAATAGGGTTTAGATCACATATAGTCCCTGATACATTTAATACTACTGAGGTTGAAAATTGCCCTTCCTCTCCACTAGGTGTCGTAAATATTTTTGTGAGTGAAACTCCTGTTGCTGTTGTACCATCACCAAATGTCCAATTGTATATAGCACCAGGTATATTTGGAAATGCTGAAAGCGTAATTTCTTGTGTATTCTGTGGCCTTATAATAGGTGGATTTGGTACTTGTACGATGGACATTATTGGTGGTTCATGAATCTGTACCGTTAATAATACTGTGTCATTGATGGTAAGTTGGACAGGTCCAGATGATGTTATTCCTGTATCACTTGGGATAAACCCAAAACTACCATTGTCATTTTGTCTGACACCCAAACCTTCTACGATAGTTCCTGGTACATTAGGCGTAATGGTAATGAGATATGGATTTGCATCATCATTACAATAATCTAATATGCCACCAGGTAGTTCTAAATCAAAGTTAATATCTCCTCTAATGGTGATATTTTCTCTTAGAAGCGTATTTGGACCACATTCTCCATTTACAGTTAGTGAAATATCAATAACAGACTCTTCAAAAGAGAACACGTCAAGATCAAATCCCATTCTGTTTGGTCTTGTGATTTCTTCTCCCGCAATGTTCCAGATATATGGAGCTGCACCTATATCAGAGTCGTTTACTATGATAAGTCTTCCTTCTACAATTTCTACTGTGAAGCTTGGAACAGGTCCACTATCTAAAAATACGTTTAAGACTTCTGTTGTTCCTACAATACGTAAACTAATTTCTTGTGAAGTAGGAATCTCTGTAGCAATAGGTATAAATACATAGTTATTATCACTATTCTGACTTACTCCTGGACCTTCTATTATTGTTTCAGGTATAGTAGGAGAGAATGTAATAGGATAGGAGTTATCATCTCTTGTACAATAAGATTCTCTTGGTAATGTTAATGAAAATGTAGGATATGATATGTTTATAGAAACGCGTTCTATTGCAGTACAGTTACTAGCATCTGTTACAAATAATTCTACATTAAATTCATTACCTATATCTTGTTGTATAATCGTAAATAGATGTATGAATGATTTTTCTGTGCTTACGACCATTTCATTAATGCGCCATTCATAATTTAATGAGTTAGCATCATCTACTTCATCTGGTAATCTTACATCAAAGAAGTGATTTTTCTTTAAGATACCATCATCCCAGAAAAAATCATTTGGTTCTTCTATGATATTTACCTGTATTATTGGGAAAATGGTTATTTGTGCGGAAGTAAGTATGTTACTTATGGTAAAATTAATAGGTTCATTAAATCGATCAAAAACGCTTGGTGAAATCACTAAGCTTGGTGCATCTTGATTTATAGACATACCATCATCATCACCTCCTACAATCTCTATATTTCCACTAGGAGGACTACTCAGGTTTGTGAAAGGAATTTCTACGTTGGTTTCTCCTTGAGTGTCTAAACAATAAGTGTCTTGTATATCTAGTGATGGATCTATAGGGTCTTGAAATGTGATGCCTTCTAAAATAACATCATTTGTACAGAGTTCGTTTGTAACGCTTACTCTTGGGAACACTGTATTATTTGGCTCAATAGGGAGTGTGTAGAGATGACTTACAAAACCATCTGAATTTGGTCTTTCTTGCACAATTGGAGAGTTGTCCCCAAAATCCCAAGCAAATACACTATTTGCATTAATGCCAGTTCCTGAGACTTCAAAAAAGACTTCTACTTCCGTTCTAGGGTCATTATATATAAAGTCATCTTCAGATACAG